>JBIKWH010000116.1:0-6149 GCA_044356435.1 Vicinamibacterales bacterium | reverse complement strand
AACCTCGGCACGATGGAGCGGACGCGGGTCATCGACGCGGCGAAGGAAGTGCTGCGCTACACGGGACACCACGCGCAGATCGAGCTGCATCCCGAGATGCCGACCGGCCCCATGAACCGCGTGGCGGACAACGCGCTCTCGAAGAAGCTGCTCGGTGGCTGGGAGCCGCAGGTCAAGTTCATGGACGGCCTGCGCGCGACGATCGACTGGTATTTCGCGACGAAGAACCGCGAGGCCGTCGCGTCGGAACTGGCGGTCAAGCTGACCGAACGCTAGGGGCTGGGCGGGCGTCTGCACATCGCCTTCTTCAACCGGTCGTTCTATCCGGACGCCACCGCCACCGGCCAGTTCCTCACGGAGCTGAGCGCCGATCTGGTGCGCGAGCACGGGTGCCGCGTGACGGTCGTCGTCGGGCCGCCGCTGCTGCCGACGGCCGCCGTGCCAACGCGCGGCTGGGGACTCTTCGTCCGCGATGAACACCAGGGCGTCACGGTCTTTCGGGCGCGCGGGACCACCTTCTCCAAGCAGCGCTTCATCGGCCGGGCCGTCAACTACATGAGCTATTTCCTGACGGCGTGTTACGCGGGCCTGCGACTGGACAAGCCGGACGTGCTGGTGGCGCAGACGGATCCGCCCATCATCGGCCTGGCTGCCTGGCTGGCCGGCAGGCGGTTCGGCGTCCCGTTCGTGATGGCCTTCAAGGACCTGTTCCCCGAAGTGACCGTCCTCGTGAAGGACTTCCAGAGCGATGCCGTGAATGCCTGGCTGCAGCGGGTCAACCGGTTCCTCACGCGCCGCGCCGCGCGCACGCTCGCGCTTGGCGAGATGATGCGGCGTCGGCTGATCGAGGACAAGGGCGCGCCCGCCGATCGGACGACGATCATTCCCGACTGGGTGGACACGAGTGCCGTGTCGCCGGGGCCCAAGCGCAATCCCTACTCGGAAGCGCACGGACTCGCGGATACATTTGTCGTCATGTATTCCGGCAACCTCGGCCTGTCCCAGGGGCTGGAGTCCGTCGTGGACGCCGCGCAGCTCCTGCGGGATCTGCCGGACATCCGCGTCGTGTTCGTGGGCGAAGGCGCCAACAAGGCGTCGCTGCAGGCTCGCGTGGCCGAGATGACGCTTCCCAACGTCACGTTCCTGCCGTTCGTGCCGCAGGACGGACTCCGGGACGCCTTCGCGTCAGCGGATGTCTTCCTCGTACCGCTGCAGCGCGGTATGGCCGGATACATCGTCCCGAGCAAGCTCTACGGCATTCTTGCGGCCGGCCGCCCCTATGTGGCTGCCGTCGAAGAGGACTGCGAAGTGGCGGTGATCACACGCACGCACCAGTGTGGTCTTGTGGCCGAGCCCGGCAATGCCGAGGACCTGGCCACGCAGATCCGCGCCCTGCACGGCGACCGCGAGCTGGCGGCGCGGTGCGGTGCCAACGCGCGGGCGGCGGCGCTCGCCTACGACCGCCGCACGGCGGTGGGGAAGTACATGGCGGTGTTCACCGCCGTGCACCAGGAGCAGGCCACCCGATGACACCGGAACAGATCTGGCGCGGCAAGCCCGACAGCGCGCTGCTCGACGCGGCCGGCCGGCTTGACGACTACTTCGAGGAAGGTCAGTGGGAGATCCTGTCGGAGATGGCGCGTCGCGGTCTGCGGATGCCGGACGGCGAGCTGCCGCGGGTGCCGGAGCAACCGCAGACGGCTGCTCCGGTGCCGACGCCCTCCACGATTGAGGACGGTGAGACGGCTGGCCCTCCGCCGCCGGCCGCCGCTCCTTCGTTCTGGCCACCTGGACAGGCGATCTCCGCGCTCTGGCGCGGCGAGTTCTCCCTGGCCATGACCTACTGGGGGTTCGCGCAGCTCGGCGGTCTCGTGCTCGCCGTCCCGCAGCTCGGGTTGCGGGTGCTGAAGCTGAATGACGCGGCCGATGTGCTCGACGGGATCGCGCTCGCCTATTCCGTGGTCGTGATCGTCGGCATCTGGCGCAGCGCGGCCCGGTACCCCGGTCATCGCATCTGGGCCGATCTGGCCCGGGCAGCCACCGTCCTCCCGCCCGTCATCGCCGCCCTGCTGCTGCTCGCCCAGCGATAGCCCGGTACGTCGTCCCACGGCGCGCCCACGCGTTCGAAATCCGGTTTCCTCCGCCGCCCGTAGACGTGCAGTGAGGGGCCATGCTGGCCTCCGGACTTCCGGGAGACAACGATGAACGTGATGGATGCGCGGATGTACACGGTCGGGGTCGCGGCGTTGTCGCTGCTGGCCGGCCTTGCCCCAGTGGCTTCGGCGGCCACGCTTGCCCTGCTGCAGGATGGACAGAAGATCGTGTGGGTCGACACCGACACGACGAAGACGACCGGGTCGGTGATGCTGGCTGCTGGTGGCAGGCTCGTCGGCTTCGACGTGCGCCCGGCGGACGGCAAGCTCTACGGTGTGACGCCGGAGGGCGCGATCGTGACGGTCGATCCGAAGTCCGGTGCCTGGGAGAAGGTGAGCCAGCTCTCGGAGACGCTGCCGGCCGGTGTTGCCGTTTCCGTCGATTTCAATCCCGTTGCCGACCGCATGCGTATTCTGACGGCGACCGGCAAGAGCTACCGCGTGAACGTGATGGACGGGAAAGCCACCGTCGACGGCGCCCTCAAGTTCGCCGACGGCGACGCGCATGCCGGCGCGACGCCCATGGTGGTCGCGGCCGGCTACACGAATAGTCGCGCCGGCGCAAAAGAAACCGCGCTCTACGATGTCGAGGCCGCGCAGGCGATCCTCGTCAAGCAGGCGCCGCCGAACGACGGCATCCTGTCAACGGTCGGCCGGCTGGGCGTGACGGTGAAGGGGCCCGTGGCATTCGACGTCTGGTCCGACGGCAAGGGCCTCAACGTCGGCTGGCTCCTCACCGACCGGCGTCTCCATTCGGTGGATCTGGCGACGGGCGCTGCCACGATGCCGAAGAAGGTTGGTGGTCTGAAGGGGCGCATTCTCGACCTCGCCATCCTGCCCTCGATGTAGGGACAGGTGCCCGGGCATCGTCGCGCCCGGCGGGGCCGGGCCGCTATCCCGGCAGGCTGACGACGAACCGGGCGCCGCCCTCGGGGCGGTTCTCGGCTCGCACCGTTCCGTCGTGCAGCTCCACCAGGTGCCGGACAATCGCGAGACCGAGGCCGGTGCCACCCGGGCGCGACCGGGACTTGTCGACCCGGTAGAAGCGTTCGAACACGCGCGAGAGATCCTCGGCGGGGATACCCGGCCCCGAGTCGCTCACGTCGATGTGGATCTGGCCGTCGACGGCCGTCGTGCTGATGTGGATGCCGGCGCCTTCAGGCGTGTAGTTGGTCGCGTTCTCTACGAGGTTCCGGAGGACGTCGTGGAGCTTGGCCTGGTCGGCGCGCACGGTCGCGGCGCCGGGGGCGATGGCGATCGTGACGTGCTGCCGCTTGGCCTCGAAGGCGCGCTCGAGATCCCCGGTGACGGCGTCGCAGAGCGACCGCAGGTCGCATGCGCTCAGCTCGAGCGGTTCCTGGTGCGCATCCAGACGGGCGAGTCGAAGCAGATCGGTGACGAGGCGCTCCATGCGGACGCTCTGGCGCGCGATGATGTCGAGGAACTGCGCTGCCGAGCCGCTCTCCGGGTCGTCCTGGAGGGCCTCCACGTAGCCGCGGATGACCGTCAGCGGCGTACGCAGCTCGTGCGAGACGTTGGCCACGAAGTCGCGGCGCACCTGGTCGGCGCGCTTCAGGTCACTGACGTCGTGCAGCACGAGGACGGCGCCCGCGCCACCGGTCGTGGCGACCGGCGTGGCTCTGGCCACGAATGTCCGGCCCGGATCGCGGATGAGCGACAGCTCGCGGCTTTCCGGTGTGTCGCCGTTCAGCGCGCCGCTGATCTGGGCGGCGACGTCGGGGTCGCGGACGACTTCGAGGTAGGGACGGCCGAGGGCGGAGGCATCCACGGCCAGCATGGCGCGCGCGGCGCCGTTGACGAGCTGCAGCCGGCCCTGGCGATCCACGACGAGCACGCCCTCCACCATGCCCGCGAGCACCGCTTCCGTGCGGGCGCGATCGCGCGTGAGTTCCTCGATGCGGGATCCAAGCTGCTGCACGGAGACGTCGAGTACCCGGGCCACGGTTCCGAGCTCATCTTCGCCGTAGTCGTAGGTGGGCTTGCTGATGTCGCCGGCCGCGTAGCGCTCGGCGATGCCGGCGATACGCTCGACACGCCGGGCGAGAGGCGCGGAGAGCAGCCACGCCACGATGAGCGCCACGGGGACGGCGGCCACGAGCGCCGCCAGCGGGGCGGTGCTGACGACGGCGAGCTGACCGGTGACGCTCGAGAGGGGCAGGGCCAGCCGCACAAAGGCGACGGCCGGATGCACGGCGCGCACGGCCACATAGACCATGTCGGTGTCGACCGTGGTGCTGAACCGCTGGCTGACGCCAGTTCCAGTGGCGCGGGCGGCGACGACTTCGGGCCGGCTGCCGTGGTTGTCGAGCTGGCGGATCTCGGCCGGTGTCTGTTCGGAGTCGCCGGCGACCGTGCCGTCTGCCGCGATGAGCGTGACGCGGCCTTCGACCGTGCGGGCGAGACGGTCGGCCTCGGCGTCGAGCTCGTCGAGCGTATCGATGTGGTCGGCCTGTGCGAGCAGATCCGCGATGAGCGTCGCCTCGGTCGTCAGCCGTACCTGAATCTGCGCACGCTCACGGCTCCGGCCCTGCCAGGCGGCCAGGCCCGCCACAGCCACGAGCGACAGCGTCGCCGCGCTCAGTGCCGCGACGAATACCTTGGTGCGGACGCTGGTCGTCATCCGCCTATTGTTCGTCCAGCTTGTAACCGAACTGTTTCACGGTCACGAGCGCCTCGACGAGCACCGGCAGCTTCTCCCGCAGCCGGCGGATGTGCACATCCACCGTGCGCGTGCCGCCGGTGTAGCGATAGCCCCAGACATCGCCGAGGAGGAGGTCGCGCGAGAGCACCCGTCCTCGATGCTCCAGCAGGTACTGGAGCAGCAGAAACTCCTTGGCCGTGAGTCGGACGTCCTGCCCGCCATCGGAGACAGTGTGCCGCGTGAGGTCCATGGTGATCGACCGGAAGCGATGCATCTGCTCGGCAGGCCCGGCCGGCTGGGCCCGTCGCAGCAGCGCCTTCACGCGGGCGACGAGCTCGTTGGGACTGAAGGGCTTCGGCAGGTAGTCGTCGGCGCCGAGCTCGAGGCCGACGATCCGGTCGGTTTCGTCACCCCGCGCCGTCACCATGATGATGGGGATGCGCGCCGTCGCGGAGTCGGAGCGCAGCGCGCGGCAGACGGCCAGGCCGTCCATTCCGGGCAGCATCAGGTCGAGGATGACGAGATCGGGCGGCGCCTGCCGGATCGCGACAAGCGCATCGGTGCCGGAGTCGAAAACATCGGGATGCCAGCCGGATTTGGTCAGGTAGAGGCTGATGAGGTGGGCGATGTCGCGGTCGTCCTCAACCACGAAGATGCGCGTCATGCGGGGGCGATTATCCCACGCGCGTCGTCCATCTGCCGGAGCGAGTCGAGTGCCGTGGTCGTCATGGCGGCCGTTCTGGGATGACCAGACGACGGCCTCTGCCGCAGCGCTAGGCCGCGCCGGTGATGAAGGCGACCAGTTCGTAGCAGACCGCGCCGATGACGGCCGCCGCCGGAATGGTGAGAACCCAGGCCCAGACGATCTGGCCGGCGACGCCCCAGCGGACCGCAGACAGCCGCCGCGTGGCGCCGACACCGACGATGGCGCCCGTGATCGTGTGGGTCGTGCTGATGCCGACGCCCATCTGCGTGGCGATGAAAATGGCCAGCGCCGCGCCGGTTTCAGCGGCGAAGCCGCCGATGGGCTGCAGGCGCGTGATCTTCGAGCCCATCGTGTGGATGATGCGCCAGCCACCGGAGAGCGTGCCGAGGCCGATGGCGGCGTGCGCGGCGATGACCACCCAGAAGGGGATCGGCAGTGAGCCGTTCTCGAGATGGAGATAGCCGCCGGTCACCAACGCACCGGCAATGATGCCCATCGTCTTCTGCGCGTCGTTCGCGCCGTGCATCAGGCTGAAGGCGGCGGCCGAGACGAGCTGCATCCGCCGGAAGAAGCTGTCCACCTTCCGCGGTGTCGACTTCTGGAAGACGACCATGCTGAGCGACATCAG
>JBIKWH010000115.1:0-6163 GCA_044356435.1 Vicinamibacterales bacterium | reverse complement strand
TCTTCGTCTCCGCGGCGTACGACCGCAGCGTCATCTCGGCCATGAGCTTCGCCCAGCCGTACATGTTGTCGGCGTCGTAGGGCGGCCCAACCATGTCCTCGGTCAGGTAGAGGATCTGGCCCGGGTCGGTCTGCAGGTGATTCGGATACACGCAGCCGGACGACGCGTAGACCACCTTCTCGACGCCGGCCTTGTGCGCCGCGGCGAAGACAATCGCGTCGAGGCCGAGGTTGGTCGCGCAGGCCACCTGATGCAGGTCGACGTAGCCGCGGCCACCGTGATCCGCAGCCAGGTGGAACACCACGCTCATGCCGCGTACCGCTTCTTCGGCCACCGCGGGATCGTTGAGGTTGCCCTCGATGAACTCCACCCGCCCGGCGTCCAGATGGGGACGGATGTTGTCGAGCCGGCCGCTGCTGAGGTTGTCGACCACGCGCACCCGTGCGCCGCGCGCGACCAGCGCATCCGTCAGATGGGAGCCAATGAACGAGGCCCCTCCCGTGATCAGCGTCCTCGTGCCCTTCCAATCCATGCTCGTCTCCTTGACGCTCCCGATTCAGCGCAGCGGCCCCGGAGGGTTCCGAACGCTCCGTGAGGCCCGGATCGATTATATGCACGGCGGCTGGAGCGACCATGGTGGGACTGTTTGGGACAGAGCAATCCCTGCGCAAGCCGCCGGCCGCAGCGTGGCGACGGGCTAGCGGCGGGTCTGTTTCTCGACGAAGGTCGCCAATTCGCGATTCCCGGGAAAGTCGGCGAGCAGCGCCTGCGCCGGCACCAGCGCCTCGGCCGGGCGCTTGTCGCGATTCAGCATCTCCCAGAGGGCGAACCGCGCTTCCGTCTGCACGATGAACGGCGCCTCGGCCTCAGCGGCCTTCCGCGTCGCCGCCAGCGCTTTCTTCCGGTCGCCGCCGCCGAGCGCCCATTTGAAGAGAAACGGCACCCGGGTATCGACGATGTACTCGATCCACGCGTGCGCCACCCGTGCCCGCACGTGACCGGGGTCCTGCTTCAGCACCGCCTCAACGAGCCGCCTGGCCTCGCGATACTCGCTCCAGGCCGTGCGGTGCCCGAGCGTGCCGATGTGCAGCCACACGTGGTTCAGATTGAGCTTGCCCAGCAGGAACGTGGCCTCCAGATCCTGGGGCGACTGCGCCACGCGTGCGCGCGCCGCGGCCACGCCACGCGCGGTCTCGTCCGCGAAGGCAGCGAGCAGCGCGGGGCACGCCGCGCACGCCTTCAGGGCCTTGTCGCGATCCTTCGCCTCACCGAGGAGCCGCTTGACCTGGAAGTGCAGGGCCGACGTCCGCAGTTCGTAAGCCGCGAGATTGGCAGGATCGGCCGTCCGGAGCTCCAGCGCCATCTGGGCCGACGCGACGTAGTCGCCGTTGTAGTAGAGCCGCTCGGCGGCGGCGAGCGATGGCGACGCCGCGTCGGGGGTTTGGGCGGCGTACGCGGCAGATTGGCAGGCAGAGAGGCAGGCGACGGCGAACAGGGAGGGTAGAAGGGCACGCGAGGGGAACATAGCTCTGCCATCATGACAGGCTCCGTACGCCTCGGACGGAATACTCACTCCGTGTCCGCTTCTGCACACTGCCGCGACTCGACCACGTGTGATGCTCAACCCGTGAGGAATCCATGAACGCTCGCGGCATCTTCGGCGTCGTCTTGATCGTGCTCGGCGTGGCAGGGCTTCTCTATCAGGGATTCACCTACACAAGTCGGGAAACCGTCCTCGATATCGGCCCGCTGAAAGCCACCGCCGATCGCCAACGCACGGTCTTCATTCCCCCGCTGCTCGGGTTTGCGGCCGTGGCCGGTGGCGCACTGCTGCTGTTCACCGGCGGCCGCGCGCGCTCCTAGCGCGCACACGCACCCGGCACCAGGGCCGAGCGCCGCACATCGGGCTCAGCGGTAGTACTGCGCGTACATCCCGCGCCGAAACAGCCACCCACCGAGCGGCCCAAGCCAGCCCAGCACGTAATACATGTAGCCGAGGTCCATCAGCTCGATCAGGTTGCCGTCGCAGTCCTTCGCAAAGAAGAAGCTGTGACCACGCGGCGACCGCTCAGGCCGGCTCACCACCTCCACGCCCTTGCTGACGAGGTAGTCGTACCACCTCTGCAGGTTCCGGACGTTCAGCGAGAAGTGCGTGAGCCCGACGCGGTTCCACGGGATGTCGACAGAGGGCTGCTGCGGCGTGAAATGAAAGATCTCCAGCACGCCTCCGCCGGCCACGCGAATCCAGCCGATCTTGAGTGAGGGCGCCGGCGCGTCCACGCCGAAGAAGCTGCGGATGCGGTCGGGCGGCGTCTCCGACACGCCGACGAGCGGGCATCCGAAGACCTCCCAGTAGAACTTCACCGTCCGGTTGAAGTCGCGGACGGTCAGGCCGACGTGGCTGAAGGATCTGGCGCGCACGGTGTGGCTCCTTGGTGGACGTAGCTCAGAGGTGATAGCGGGCCTTCAGGTGGTCCGCCACGCGGAGGGCCTGCGCGGCGATCGTCAGCCCGGGATTGACGGCGGCCGACGACGGAAAGAACGACGCGTCGACGACGTAGAGATTGTCGACGTCGTGCGCCTTGCAGAACGGGTCGAGCACGGAGGCCTTCGGGTCCTCGCCGAACACAACCGTGCCGCACTGGTGCGTGGTGTTACCCACGCCGAAGGAGACCGGCTTGATGAAGTGATACCCGAGCCCCTTGAGCATCCGGTCCACTTCGTCCACGAGCTTCTGATGCGCCACCTGATTGCTGAGGTGGTAGGTCAGACGGATGTGCCCGGTCTCGGTCACGGTGACACGGTTCTCATCGTGCGGGAGATCCTCGGTCATCGCCAGCCACTCCGTGCTCCACGACGTCCACGCCGCCGAGTAGAACCACTGCGGGATGCTGATGGCGAGCGGCTGATAGTCGGCCGGCGCGGCCATCTGGATCATGATCGGGTGGATGTGGCCCTGGGACTGAATCTGCCCCAGCGGATAGTCGACGTCGCGCCCCTTCAGATAGAAGTCGTTGATCGCGATCGTCTTCTGGAACGAGACGTTGTTGACGTCGCCCAGCTTGACGGCGCTGATCATCGTAGCGATGTGCGCCATATAGCGCCGCCCCACCAGGCCCGACGTATTCGCGAGGCCCTCCGGATGACGCGCATTGCCCGACCGCAGCAGCAACGCGGCCGAATTCACCGCTCCGCAGGACACGACGAAGGTCGAGGCGGTCAGCCGGCGCGTCTCGCCGTCCTTCTCCACCTCGGCGGCGACGATCGTGCGTCCGCTGGCATCCGTCTCGAGCCGCGTCACATACGCATTCGTCCACAGCTCGACGTTGCCGGTGCCGGCCACCGGCCGCACGCAGCAGACGTCGGCGTCGCTCTTCGACAGCACGCGGCACGGGAACGAATTGCAGGTGCGGCAGAGCTGGCAGCCGTCGGGCTCGCCGGGTCGCAGCACACCGAGCGGCAGCGGCGTGGGATGCAGCCCCTGCTGGCGCAACCCCTCGACCAGCGCCGCCGTCTTCCCTTCGTGCGGTACCGCGGGGTGCGGGAAGGGCGTCCGCGGCGGCTCGGTGGGATCGTCCTGGGAATCGCCACGCACCTGATAGAGCTGCTCCGCGCGGTCGTAGTACGGCGCCAGTTCGCGATAGGCGATCGGCCAGGCCGGCGACACGCCGTCCACATGTGCGAGTGCCCCGAAGTCCTCTTCGCGGAAGCGATAGAGCACCGCGCCCCAGAACTTCGTGTTCCCGCCCACGCAGTAGTGCGTGTACGGGCGGAAGACCTTGTCGTGGCCGTCGAGCCAGCGCTCGTCGGTGCGGTAGCGCAGGTCGCGCCACACCGCGTCCGGATCCCAGTTCTCCGGCTCCTGCGGAATGAAGTCGCCGCGTTCGAGCACGAGCACGCGGGCGGACGTTCCCGCCAGCGCGTGCGCGAGCGTGCCGCCCCCCGCGCCGCTGCCGATGATGATGATGTCCCAGGAATCCGTCTGCATCCGACCGCTACCGCCCGTAGATCTGATCCATGAGGCGCTGATCCTCCAGCGCCCGCTCGACACTCATCTCCGGCTGGCGCCCGCCCCTGATCGCCGCCAGGAAGTCCGCGTGCATGGCCGCGTAGCCACGAATGTCGCGGACGCCGGGAAACAGCAGCCGCGGCATCCCCTTGCCGCGCACCAGCACGAACGCGCCATTGGACTCGAACGTGATCACGCCGTCGCGGCCGAAGATCGACGAGAGCCGCAGCCCACGCAGCGCCGATGGCACCTCGCGGGAGTAGAAGAGCGCGCCGGTCGCGCCATTGTCGTAGCGGAACGCGGTCAGCATGCTCTTGGCGCGGCGGTCCGGACCGATCCTCGACGGCTCGGGCTGAAATCCCTGCGCGTCCACGATGCGGGGCCCGAGGCTGCCGGCGAGGTGGAGCCAGTGGATGCCCTCCTCGAAGAACGCGTCGCCTCCGGCCATCGCCTCGTCATTGCGCCAGTCGTCGGCGGTCTTGAGGCGCCGCGCGATGGTCGTGAAGTGCGCGAAGACCATCGGGCCGATTGCGTCATCCGCCAGCAGCTTCCGGAGCAGCACTGCCTGCGGCTTGTAATGGTCGTTCTCACCGATGAGTACCACGCGACCCGTGCGGGTGCGCGCGTCGATCACCCGCGCGAAGTCCCCGGTGGACGGGAACGCCGGCTTCTCCACGATGACGTGCTTGCCGGCGTCGAGCGCCGCGAGCGTCAGGTCGGTGTGAAACGCGGTCGGTACCGCGATGAGGACGGCGTCAACCGCCGGGTCCGCGATGGCGGATTCATAGTCGCCATACGCGGCGACACCACCGAACTCCCGCCGGAAGGCCTCAGCCCTGCCGCGGTCGCGGCTGGCGAAGGCGAGGGACACGTCTCCCCGTCTGGCCAGCGTGCGGCTGTGGATGCGGGTGATGAAGCCACAGCCCAGACAGGCGAGGCGGAGACGTTCCGGCATCAGATCGGCGAACCATCATACCGGGCGGCCCGGTTCCGCAGGCAGACAGCAGGCGGTGTCCCCAGGCGCGCACGCCTCAGGGAGACAGCACCCCGTGCGCTTCTCCAGGCGCTTGCGATCCCGTTTCGGCGCGTCGAGATGCCCGAGCGCGTGGACGACGGCATCCCGGATCGTCCGCACGACCGGGTCCGGCGCCTCCGCCAGCCGGTAGTAGATCCACTGCCCCTTCCGGCGCGTCTCCACGAGGCCGGCCCGGCGCAGATACGCCAGGTGCCGCGAGACCTTCGACTGCGGGAGCCGCAGGCTGTCGTGGAGGTCGCACACGCAGACCTCCCCGCCGATCAACAGGCCCAGGAGCCGCAGGCGCGTGGCATCAGCCAACGCCTTGAGCACGGACTCGATCGCGGTGACATCCTGTTTCATATATCTGCCTTGACAAATATAACATGGGCCCGTATCGTCATCGTATTCGCGTAGACGCATATACATGACGCCTGCCGGTCAGCGCACCCGGCGGACCACCGTGAAGGACTCGACCATGACGACAGCCACCAGCTCCACCACCGACGCCATCCGCGACCACTACGGCGCCATCGCCCGCTCGGGCAGCACCTCCTGTTGCACACCCGGCGGCGCCACGGCCTCCTGCTGCGACCCCATCACCACGAACCTCTACTCCGCCGAGGAGACCGGCGCGGTCCCCGGCGAGGCCGTGGCGATCTCGCTCGGGTGCGGGAACCCCACCGCGCTCGCCTCGCTCGAACCGGGCCAGACCGTACTCGACCTCGGATCCGGCGGTGGCATCGACGTGCTGCTCTCGGCGAAGCGGGTCGGCCCCACGGGCAAGGTCTACGGGCTCGACATGACCGACGAGATGCTCGCCCGCGCCCGCGAAAACCGGCAGCGGGCCGGTGTCACCAACGTGGAGTTTCTCAAGGGCACGATTGAATCCATTCCCCTGCCGAACAACTCCGTGGACGTCATCATCTCGAACTGCGTCATCAACCTGTCGGTGGACAAGGACGCCGTGTTCCGCGAGGCGTTTCGCGTGCTGAAGCCGGGCGGGCGGCTGGCGGTGTCCGACGTGGTCGTCCGCGGTGAGGTGGACGACACCATCCGCCGGAACATGGAGCTGTGGGTCGGCTGCGTGGCCGGCGCGCTGGAGGAAACGGACTACGTGAAGCGGCTGGCACAGGCCG
>JBIKWH010000114.1:0-6197 GCA_044356435.1 Vicinamibacterales bacterium | reverse complement strand
CATGTCTCTTTGAGTCGCGCTCGAAACGCGCGTCGCCCACCCGCGGCCTGATGTCCGGACCGATGGGCTCTGCACTCGCTTCCGACGGTGTTACGCGTCGCGCAGCACGTCCATCATTGAGAACCAGCCCGTGCGGCCGTTCACCCAACGGGCGGCGAGCAGGGCGCCGCGCGCGAAGCCACCGCGGTCGCGGGCCGTGTGCGTCAGCTCGATCGTGTCGGACTGGCTGTCGAAGCCGACCGTGTGCGTGCCCGGAATCCGGCCCGCGCGCGTGGACGACATGTCGATCGACCGGTCGTACCCGGCCCGCACCATCGCGTCCCGCAGCAGGATCGCCGTGCCCGAGGGCGCGTCGCGCTTGGCGCTGTGGTGCGCCTCGTGGATCCAGCTCTCGTAGTCGGGCTGCGCAGCCATCCGCTTCGCGGCTTCCTCGATGACGAGCTGGAAGATGTTCACGCCGATTGAGAAGTTGGCCGAGGCGACCACGCCGATCCCCGCCTGCGCGGCCTGCGCGCGAATCGCCGATTCGTGCGCAGCCCAGCCGGTCGTGCCGATCACGACGTTCGTCTTCCGCTCGGCCAGCCGCGCGAAGTTGCCCGGCAGGGCCTCGGCGATCGAGAAGTCAATCGCGACGTCCGCCTCCGGCCACGCGCCGCCGACGGTGTCGACGTCCAGACGGCCGACGACATCGACCCCCGCGGCCTGGGCGAGTTCGTCCACCAGGCGGCCCATCCTGCCGTAGCCGATGATTAGCAATCTCATACTGTCAGCCCTTCGACTCGCTACGCTCGCTCAGGATTGCACCGATTCAAAGAACTCCCGGTGCAACCGCTGCATCGCCTCGGCCACGTCGGCATCGGTCAGCACCACCGTCACGTTCCGGCGCGATGCCGCCTGCGACACCATCCTGAGCGGCACACCGTCGAGGGCCCGGAGCATCCGCGCCGCCACTGCGGGCTGGGCCATCAGGCCGTCGCCCACCGCGCAGACGAGCGCCATCTCCGGCTCGATCGAGACCTCGGCAAACGCTTCAAGCGCCTGCTTGATGCCGTCGAGCTGACGCCGATCCTCCACGGTCACCGACACGCTGACCTCGGAGGTCGTCACAACGTCGACCGCCGTGCGGTGCCGCTCGAACACCTCGAACAGCCGGCGCAGGAAGCCGTAGGCCATCAGCATCCGGGTGGAGGTGACGTTGACGACGAAGAGCTTCCGCTTGCACGCAAGCCCGGCGAACGGCCCGTTGCTGGAGTCGGACTCGGCGGCGATGAGCGTACCCTCGCCTTCAGGACGGCGCGCGTTCACGATGCGGACGGGGATGCCGCGCTCCACGGCCGGCAGAATCGTGGCCGGATGCAGCACCTTCGCGCCGAAGTAGGCCAGCTCCGACGCCTCCGCATACGAGAGACGCGGCACGAGGCGCGGCCCGGTCACGACGCGTGGGTCAGCCGTGAGCATGCCGTCCACGTCCGTCCAGATCTGAATCTCGTCCGCGCCGATGCCGGCACCGACCAGCGCGCCCGAGTAGTCCGAGCCGCCGCGGCCGAGCGTGGTCGTGAGGCCATCCGCCGTGGCCCCGACGAAGCCGCCGAGCACCGGGACATGGCCGCGGTCGATCGCCCCCAGGACCACCTCGCGCAGCGCCGCGTAGGTCGCATCCACGATGGGCGCGGCCTGGCCGTGTTCATCGTTGGTCACGACCACGCGGCGGGCGTCCACCCACTCAGCCGCGAGACCGGCTTCATCTAGCGCGGCGGCGACCAGGCGCGAGCTGAGGAGTTCGCCCGTGGCTACGATGGCGTCCATCGTGCGCGGCGTCACTTCACGCAGCAGCGCCAGCCCGCGCACGACCGACTCGAGCTGATCGAGTTGTGTCGAGATGAACCGGGAGGTCTCACTGGCCCTGACTCCGGTCAGCAGCGCCGCGATGGCGTCGGCCTGACGCGTGCGGATGCGGGCGAGCCCGTCCAGCGCCGGGTCGAGCCGGCCCGCGGCGGCGTCGGCGGCCAGCGCGAGCAGCGCGTCCGTGACGCCGCTCATGGCGGAGACCACGACGGCCGGCCCCCTGCCGGAGGTACGACCCTGACGAACAATCACGATGAGCCGGCGGATGGCGTCGGCATCCATGACCGACGTGCCACCGAACTTCTGGACGAGAAGCATGATGAGGTGAACAGTTATTATGGACGAATGCAGGTCGGACTGATCGGATGGCGGGGGATGGTCGGCTCCGTCCTCGTGCAGCGCATGCGCGAGGAACGGGACTTCGACCTGATCGATCCCCTCTTCTTCTCAACCTCGCAGGTCGGCGCCGATGGCCCGGCGGTTGGTAAGCGTGTCAGCCCGCTGCTCGACGCCAATGATGTGAAGGCGCTGGCCCAGGCGGAGGTGCTCATCTCCTGCCAGGGCGGCGACTACACGAAGGCGATCTATCCGAAACTGCGCGAGGCCGGCTGGACCGGCTACTGGATCGACGCCGCGTCGACGATGCGCATGTACGACGACGCGATCATCGTGCTCGACCCGGTGAACCGGGCCGTCATCGACCGCGCGATCGCCGGCGGCGTGAAGAACTTCATCGGCGGCAACTGCACCGTCAGCCTGATGCTGATGGCGATGTCGGGCCTCTTCGAGGCCGGGCTCGTGGAGTGGGTCAGCGCGATGACCTACCAGTCCGCCTCGGGCGCCGGCGCGAAGAACATGCGCGAGCTCGTGGCGCAGATGGGGGTGGCGCACCACGCCGTTGCGGACCTCCTGAAGGATCCGGCGTCCGCCATTCTGGACATCGACCGTGCCGTCGCCGCGACGCTGCGCTCGCCGGAGTTTCCGACCGCGGCGTTCGGCTACCCGCTCGCCGGCAGCCTCCTGCCGTGGATTGCCGACGACCTCGGCAACGGCCAGAGCAAGGAAGAGTGGAAGGCCATGGCCGAGGCCAACAAGATCCTCGGCCGGGCGGACGCGCGGATTCCGGTGGACGGGCTCTGCGTGCGCGTCGGCGCGATGCGCTGCCACAGTCAGGCGCTGACCGTGAAGCTCACCGCGGACGTCCCGGTCCCGGAGATCGAGCGGCTGCTGGCCGGTGCCCACGAGTGGGTCACGGTCGTGCCGAACGTCAAGGACGCGTCGCTCGCGGCGCTGACACCCGCGGCCGTCACCGGGACGCTGCAGGTACCGATCGGCCGCATCCGGAAGCTGCACTTCGGTCCGGAGTACATCTCCGCGTTCACCGTGGGCGACCAGCTCCTGTGGGGCGCGGCCGAGCCGCTCCGGCGAACGCTGCGCATTCTGCTCAACGCCGCCTGAGGCGTCACCCCACGTGCCGTCCCCTGTCTCGATCGCGGTCCAGGCAGGCGACGGCACGACCACCGCGCGGCTCTACCAGGCCGAAGGCGCACGTGCGGGCGTCACGCTCGTGCTCGCGCACGGGGCCGGGGCGCCGCAGACCCACCCCTTCATGGTCCGATTCGCCACCGGACTCGCCGCGCGCGGCATCGACGTCGCCACGTTCAACTTTCTCTACACCGAGCTGAAGCGTCGACTTCCGGACCGCATGCCGGTGCTGGAGGTCTGCTATCGCTCGGTGGTCGCGGCGGCGCTGGCGCACCCGGCGTGGGCGGGCAATCGGCTCGTCATCGGGGGAAAGTCGATGGGCGGGCGGGCCGCGTCACATCTGGCCGCCGCGCCGGGTGATCTCGACGGGCGCCTGGACGGTCTTGTGCTGCTGGGGTATCCGCTGCATCCACCGGGCAAGCCTGAGGCGCTGCGGGTGTCGCATCTGGCGGGAATCCGCGTGCCGGTGCTGGTCGTGCAGGGTGAGCGCGACCCGTTCGGCTCGCCGCTGGAGCTGGCGCCGCACTTCGGGCACATCCTAGGTTCGGTCACCGTGCACGCCGTGGCACAGGGCGATCACTCGCTGGCGCCGCCAAAGCGGACTGGGCCGCCGGTCGACCAGGTCTACGACGGCATCCTGGATGCCATGGCAGCTTGGCTGCGACGGCTCACGCCGGCGCGCTGACCGGGAGTCCGGAGGACCGGCAGGAGGCGCGGTCGTCTTCGCAGGTGGGGGTGACCGGGAAACCGGCGACGCCGGCCCCCCGACCACTGGCTGTTTGCGGTCCTAGAAGCGGACGCCGAACAGGAGGCGCATCGACTGCGGGGTCGTATACGCGAACCGGCTCGTCGCCAGCCCGAAAATCGGACCGAGGTCGTAGTTCACGCCGCGAACGGGTGCCGTCGTGAACGGATTGAACGCCGCAAACCGCGCCGGGGTCGTCACCGGCGTCAGGATGGCGGTGTTGAGACGCTGGATGTTGATCCCTCCGGCGTTCCCGCTGCCCCCCGTTCCGAATGCCGTGCCTCCACAGGCGCAGAGCTGGAACTGATTGAAGAGATTCATCACGTGGAGCTGCACGTAGAGCTCAGGCCCCCCGCCCCCACCGACACGGTGGTTGTAGGTGAGCCCCAGGTCGGTGCGCATCTGCCCCTGGGTGCGGAACGCGTCGCGCGCGGTGTAGAAGTAGCTGATGGTGTTGCCCACGGGTGGGACCAGGTAGCCTGGGTTGGTCACGAAGGCCCGCGGGTCCACGCCGCTTGAGTTCGGGTTGGCTGTCGCTTCCCGGCCACCTGCGCCGTAGGGAACTCCGCTCTCCATCGTCTGGATGAGACTCGCCGTGAGGCGCGAGAGGAACGACGGCGTGTAGGTCAGCCAGAGCCGCGCCCGGTGCCGCTGGTCCGACGAGAGGTCGCCCTCCGGATAGTTCCAGGCGGCCTGCTTGTACTCGGGGAAGGACTCGCCTTCGAAGCGGGTCGGGCCGTTGGCGACGGTCTCGCCCTCGACGTTGCCCCAGGTCCGCGAGAGGGTGTAGTTACCGCCCAGGTCGACACCCCACCTGCGATACGTCGCCTGGAGCGACAACCCCGTGTACTTCCGGAACGCAATGTCGCTATTACCGATCGTCACCAGGTCGTAGGTGCGACCTTCGGCATCGCGACCGACCTGTCCTGGTGCGGTGAAGTCCGCGTAGAAGTTACCGAAGTCGCGGTAGACGAAGTCCGCGCGCACGGTGCCGCGGTTACCTACCTGACGATTGACGCCGGTCGCGTACTCCCACACGCTCGGTGACGACAGGTTCCCGATGATGGGCGACACGCCGGGAATCGTCGGCACACCGTTCAGGGGAAGGTTGGCGCCGCCGTTGGCGTTGAACCAGTCGAAGAGCTGCCGGATCGCGACGTCAGAGGTCACCGGGTTCGCCGTACCGACGGGGTTGATGTTCGGCCCACGATAGATGAACTGCCGCGTCTCGGGGTTGCCGGCCGCGGACGACGCGTCGGCGATGCTGTTTGCCACGGCCGTGACGTACTTGGACACGCTGCCGGTGATCGACCAGCGGCCGTCACCGCTCGGATCGAAGATGAGGCCCATGCGGGGGCTCCAGGCATCCTCGGTGATCACGGTCTTGCCGGCCTGATCCTTGCCGTCGTTCCGGTCGTAGCGCAGGCCCAGATTCGCCGTCAGTCGGCCGTTCACGCGCCAACCGTCGTTGAAGAAGAGCGAATGGGTCCGGAAGCTCGACCCCCGGCTGTCGGACCGGATCGGGTTCCACTGAATGATCGTGGTGCCGTCACCCAGGAACACCGGCCGGATGTCTGTCCCGTTGATGGTCGTGCTGGTCCCCAGGATGCGGTAGTCGCTTCCCGACTGGTGGTTGTTCGCCAGTCGCTTGTCCAGGAAGTTGTCGTAGCCGAAGGTCATCGTGTGCGACCCGCCGCCCTTGGTCGAGAGGAAGTAGGTCCCCTTGCCGAAGAGGTCGACGTTATCGCGCTCCTCGTTCGTGCAGACGCCACAGAACGTATCGGTCCAGTAGCGAGTGTTGCCACGGCTGCGATCAATCAGGAGCGTGCCCCGCTCGATGTCCGTGAACCGGGACCCTGAGCCGATGAAACTGAGCTGTCGCCGCGACGCCCGTCCCTCGACAAACAGGCTCGAACCGAGGACGCCGTTGTAGTTGAACGTGAACAGGTCTTCCGGCAGTTCACGGGTCCCGAGGCTGGCGAGGTCCATCGAGAGGTTCTGGTTGAACGTGTTGTTCTCCTGAACACGGTCGCTCCGGGTGTACGCGCCGACGAAACGATGGTCGGTATCGAGCGCGTAGGTCCCCTTGAACTCGAAGCGCTTGCTGTCCTCGATGAAGGTG
>JBIKWH010000112.1:0-6265 GCA_044356435.1 Vicinamibacterales bacterium | reverse complement strand
CGGTCCGCAAGGCGTGACTGAGGTGAGCCATCCCCTCGGCGTCGTCCGCCTGATGGAGAGCCCTCGGGATCCCGCGGCCCGCGAACAGATCCGAGATCTTGCCGACCGCGAGCACGGGCACACCCGCCGCCGTCAGCCGATCGAGGACGGTCTCGCCGAACGGCTCAAGCGCGTAGTCGTGCCGGTTCGCCGTGCGCACGAACGCGCCGGGCTCACCGACAAACGGTCGGGCAATCACGCGGCCCACGCCCAGGCCCGTCCCCACCAGCTCGAAGGCCACCTCGCAGATCCGGTACTGCTCGTCGATCGGGATCACACCCTCATGAGCGGCGATCTGAAACACGCTGTCGGCCGACGTGTAGACGATCGGCCTGCCGGTCCGGACGTGCTCGGCCCCCAGCGCGTCGATGATCGCAGTGCCGGACGCGACAACGTTGCCGATGGTCCCGCGGCCGATCCGCCGCTCAAACTCGGCGATCAGCTCCGGCGCGAAGCCCTGGGGAAAGGTCGGGAATGGACGGTCCAGCACGATGCCCATCATTTCCCAGTGTCCGGTGACGGAGTCCTTGCCAGGCGACCGCTCCGCCATGCGGCCACAGGCGCCGCGCGCGACCCCTGGCGCGCCACCGATGGCCGCGACCCTTCCCAGGCCGAGCGACCGGAGGTGCGGAAGGGCCAGCGGAACCTCGCGGGCGATGTTGCCGAGCGTGTCGCTGCCCTCGTCCCCGTAGAGAGCGGCATCGGGAAGCTCACCCGCGCCGACGCTGTCGAGCACGACGAGGAAAACGCGCGCGAACACCGGCGGGCTGCTAGGCGTGGTGCGCCGAGAAGTAGTTCGTGACGGAGCGCTGGGAATCGATCGTGGCGATCGCGTGCTTGAAGATGAGCTGATCCGCGCCGTTGGTCTCGACGATGATCGCGAAACGATCGAAGTTCTTGATCCGGGCTTCGAACGACCGGCCGTCGAGCAGGTGCAGCACGACAGGCAGGCGCTCGCGGCGCGCGTAGTTCAGGAAGACATCCTGGATGTTGGGCTGTCCCGCGGCTTTCGTGTCGGTGGCGTGCGCCATCAGTGAGACTGCCCTTCTTGTGGAATGCCGTGTGCCCGAAGTGCCGCCAGCGCGGCGGACAGCGCATGATCCGACTCGCCCGGACCATCCAGCCAGATCAGAGTAGGCTCTTTGCGGAACCAGATCAACTGACGTCGCGCGTACGCCCGGTTCTCTTTCACGATGAGCGCGCGCGTCGCCGCCTCGTCCCGAACGCCGGCGCGCAGCTCCATCACCTGCCGGTAGACCAGGCCGCCGAACGGACGCGCGTCCGGCGGCACGCCCGCGTCGAGCAGCGCCTCGACCTCCCGCACGATGCCGCGCGCGAACTGCGCCTCCACGCGGCGCTCGATCCGGCCGGCGGCCAGCGGCGCCGGGAGGCGCACGGCCAGCGCCGTCACGGCGCAGTCCGCAATGGGCGACGCCGTCTGCGCGAAGTGTTCTGAGAGCGGACGCCCGGTCAGGATGTAGACCTCAAGCGCCCGGACGAGGCGCTTCCGGTCGCGGGGCATGATCCGGGCGGCCGACGCCGGGTCCACCCGTCCGAGCCAGCGGTGCAGCGCGTCGACACCGCGCCGGTCGGCCACGCGGTCCAGTCGGGCACGGAGCGCGTCATCCGCTCCGGGACCGGGAAACAGCCCACGGGTGAGAGCGCGGAAGTAGAAGCCCGTCCCCCCAACGAGGATTGGCAGGCGCCCGCGCCCGTGGATCTCCCGGATCACGGCCGCGGCGTCGCGGGCGAACCTGGCCGCCGTGTAGACGTCGACCGGGTCGACCACGTCGATCAGGTGGTGCGGCACGCCCTGCCGCTCCTCCTCGCTGACCTTGTCGGTGCCGATGTCGAAGCCCCGATACACGGCCGTCGAGTCGCAGTTGATGATCTCGCCGTCGAGCCGCCGGGCCAGCGCGATGCCCAGGGCGCTCTTCCCGCACGCGGTCGGGCCGAGCACGGCCACCACTGGACCCGCCACGCGCTGCTACCCCCGAGCGAGGACGTAGACGGCGAGCACCGTCAGCAGGACGAGCAGGCCGAGCTGCTGCGAGCGGGTCGGCATCAGTTGCTCGGGTCTTCGTTGTAGTAGAAGGTCACCGTGAACAGCGCCTTGTCGGACGGATACTCCGGCGGCAGCGGCTCGGTCGGATTGGACGTGAGGATGGCGTTGTAGGCCGCCTTGTTGAAGGCGTCCACCTGCGCCGGCGCGACGATGGCGATGTCAGTGATGCGCCCGTCCTTGTGGATGTTGAACTGCAGCACGACGCGCCCTTTCAGCAGCCACGCGGCGTTCGGCACGAACCAGTTCCGCTTCACCTGCGAGACGAACCGCCGGATCCATGGGCCGAACTCCACCCCTTTCGTGTCGAACTGAATCGCCGCGCCCGGCTGGCCCGATCCCCCCTGCGGATTGTCAAACGTCCCGTCCTGGACGTATCGCTCGAGGTTCTTGAGTGCCTCGCCGAGTGGACTCCCGCCCGGAAGCCGGGTGCCGAGCGTACGCGGCCGCGTGTAGCCGGTCTCGGCCTTCGGCAGCGGCTTCAGCGTGTCCTTCTCCGCACCCTGTTCCTGGATCGGCTGCGCCAGCGGCGGCTCGTTCGGCACGCCGCGTGCGACCTTCGACTCCTCAACACGCTCGGGCGTCGTGCCTTTCGCAAACGGCAGCGGGTTCTCCGGCAGCGCCGACACCACCGGGTCCTGCGCGCGGCGGTCCATGTCGGAGAGCTCGGCGCGCTCGGGCGGCTTGGCCGCCGGGACATCCTCGTTGGGCCGGACAAATACGAAGGTGGGCCGGTCCTTCTGCCGCGCGAGCGCCGCCGCGCGCTCCGCCGCCTGGCGCTGCAGTTCCTCGGGACTCGGCTGGAAGAAGGAGAGCTCCGGCGCGAAGATGATCGTCAGCAGCAGGAGCCCGTGGGCGATGACCGACATCATCACGCTCTCGCGGCGGGAGATGGCGGAGCCCACCTCCACCTCGTCGCGGAAGCGCTCGTCGATATCGAATCGAATCACGTGGACACGGGAATTATAGGGGGCGCGCCCTCAGGCCTGTCGTGACACAACGGTGGCAGCGGCAGCCGCAGGTGCAGTCGCGGTATAGAGATAGACGATCCCGAGCGTCAAAGGGTCTGCCCGGACATCGACAAAGCCTGCCGCGCGCAGCGTCTGGCAGAACACCTCGGGCGGCGGAAAGTTCGAGACGGACGCGGGCAGATAGGAATACGCGACGCCGTGGCCGGAGATCAGGCTCCCCACCCTGGGCAGCACGTGGCGGAAGTACCACCGGTACAGCGCGGCCAGCAGCGGCAGCCGCGGCTCGCCGAACTCGAGAATCGCGAGGCGCCCGCCGGGCCTCAGCACCCGCGCCATCTCCCGGCAGGCCACATCCGGGCGTTCGACATTGCGGATGCCGAAGGCGACCGTCACGCCGTCGGCGCTGGCGGATGCGGCCGGGAGCGCCGTCGCGTCTCCCCGCAGCAGCGTGATCCGGCCAGCCTCCCCCGCGCGGGCCACCTTGGTGTGGCCGATCGCCAGCATCGCCCCCGCGAAGTCCACGCCGACGACGCGCCCGACCGCACCGGCCGCGCGCGCCTGCAGCGCCACATCCGCCGTCCCGCAACAGACATCCAGCAGCACGCCGTCCGGCCGGGAGCCCAGTGAGGCGATCGCGCGGCGCCGCCAGTAGCGGTCAATCCCCGCGCTGAGGACCCGATTGAGCAGGTCGTAGCGCGGCGCGATGGCGTCGAACATGCCGGAGATCCGATCCGGCGACTTCTCTACGGAAACCGTGGTGACTGGGCGCATAGACGGGGACACGTGATCAGCCGGCGATCCAGAGCGCGCCGGCGGTGCTGAGGAAGTACACGATCCCGACCCACCCATTGAGGTCGAAGGCGCGCTTCACCTGCGAAAGGTCGTCAGCGCTGACGAGTGATTGTTCGTAGACGAGCAGCGCCGCCACGGCGACGACGCCGCCGAAGTACGCCGGCGGCAGGCCGGCGACGGGCTGCAGCACGGCCATGGCCACGATCGTCGCCACATGCATGAGTCGGGACAGCCGAATCGCCCCGGCCACGCCGTACCGGGTCGGCATCGACCGCAGCCCCTGCGCCCGGTCGAACTCGACGTCCTGACACGCATACAGGATGTCGAAGCCGCCCACCCACAGGCCGATCGCCAGCGCCAGAATCCATGGTTCCCAGCCCCACGCCCCGCCCGCGGCCAGCCAGCCGCCCACCGGCGCGACCGCCATCGCGAGACCGAGGAAGAGCTGGGTGTAGGTGGTGTAGCGCTTCGCCAGCGAGTACCAGAACACGATCCCGAGCGCGACCGGCGCGAGCCAGCCGCAGACCGGGCTCAGCCGGAACGCCACCGCGATGAACACCGCGGCCGAGACGAGCACGAACGCCGTCGCCTCCCGTGCAGACATCGCGCCGCGCGGGATCTCCCGATTCGCCGTCCGCGGATTCAGCGCATCGAAGCGGGCGTCGACCAGACGGTTGAACCCCATCGCCGCGCTCCGTGCCGCGACCATCGCGGCGACGATCCACGCGAGCTGAGCCCAGGTGAAGGGATGCACGCGCCACGCGAGCAGGGCGCCCGTCAGCGCGAACGGCAGCGCGAACACCGTGTGGCTGACGCGGACGAATGAGAGGTACGTGCCGACCTTACCCATGGACGTCCACCCAGGACACGGCGTCCGGCTCGATGCCAGTCAGCAGGTACTGCTCCGGATCGGCGACACCCTCGGGCACGCGCACGGCCAGCACGGCCGCCCGCTTTCCCGGCTCGAGCGTGCCGAAGGCGTCGCCACAGCCGAGCGCCGACGCGCCGGCCACGGTCGCCCCTTCCAGCAGCCAGCGCGCCGGCACGCGCGGTGCGAGGCGCCGGGCTTCCGCGAGCTCAGCAAACAGGTTCAGATCCGGCGTCGACGCCAGACTGTCGGTGCCGAAGGCCACGCGCACGTGCGAGGCATAGAAGGCGTCGATCGGCGGGTTGCCGGCACCGACCCAGCGGTTGCTGCGGGGACACGACACCAGCGTCGTGCTACTCGCCCGCAGCCGCGCCAGGTCCGGCCCGTCGGCCTGCACGCCGTGGACGGCGAGCGTCCGGCCGTCGAACACGCCCAGGTCGTCCAGATAGGCAATGGGAGACGTCCCCGGTGCCTTCCACGACTCGTTCCACACGCCGAGCCGGTCGAGCATGCCGCGCCAGGGCCCCTGCCCCGTGCGGACGAACTCAACCTCCTCCTGCCCCTCCGCGACGTGCACGGTGGAGACGGCATCCGGCCGCGCGGCAAGGTCGTCGCGAATCGCAGCCATCAGCTCGCGGGACACCGAGTACGGTGCGTGTGGCGCGAGCGTCGTCCGCACGTCAGGAGCCACCGCGGCATCCGCCCGTGCCCGCGCCTCGCGCACCTGCGCCGCCCGGTCCGCCGCGCCGAAACCGAGGAGTTCGTGGAAGACCACGCCGGACAGCCCATGCCGCGCGAGCAGCGCCGGCGTCCGGAGCGTGTTGGAGACATCGCCGACCACCGCCGTCCCGGACGCGCGCATCGCGCGCGCCGCGGCGTCAGCCGCGCGGTCCACCTCAGGCGAGGTCATCTCGTCGACCGCCGCCCGCGCGGCCAGCAGCGTGCGGACCCATGGCACAAACGCTTCGGACGGCGGAACGGCGCCCGCCAGATACGACAGCTCAAGATGCGTGTGGGCGTTCACGAGACCCGGCATCAGGATGGCGCCGGGCAGCCGCAGGTCGGGCTCACGATCCGCGAGGGTCTCCCCGGCCGCCACGATCCGGCCGTCAACGATGGCCAGCCGGCCGCCGCGCACCGGCTCGCCCGTCATCGTGAGCAGCCAGCCGCCTTCCACCACGATCATGACGGTCGGGACGCGGCGCGGCGCTCCTTCTCCTGACGGCTCCGTGCCGCGTAGCGGGCCAGCTCTTCCGGCCGGGAGTCGTCGCCGTCCACGCGCGCGGTGGCCAGCGTCAGCATCCGCGGCAGGTCCCGCTCCCGGACGATCGGCTCACCGAGCACGTCGTAGTGCATGTTGCGGCGCATCGGCGTGAATCCCGCGTCCTCGACATTCAGCACGATCTCCAGCTCGTCCATGCAGTAGGCGGCGCCGGCCGCACGCACGACGTTCTCCTCGATCATCACGCTGCCCATGTCGTTGGCGCCGAACGTCAGGCTCAACTGTCCGACCTTGCCGCCCTGCGTCACCCA
>JBIKWH010000235.1:0-4201 GCA_044356435.1 Vicinamibacterales bacterium | reverse complement strand
ACGGGCGGCGTGGTTGCGAACATGCTACCCAGGCAGGGCGGCAACTCGTTTCGCGGCGGCTTCTTCGCCAACTTCGCCAACGAGCATACGCAGTCAAACAACTACGACGACAAGCTGAAGGCCCGGGGTGTAACCTCGCACTTGCCGATCAAGCAGCTCCAGGACATCAACCCCTCGTTCGGTGGCCCGATCGCAAAGGACAAGCTCTGGTTCTTCACGGCCTATCGTGACTGGCGCGTGGCCAACTACGCCAACCAGAGCACGCGCGCGCCGAATCTCAACCGGACCGGCTTCACCTATGTGCCCGATCTCTCGGTGCGTCCCTTCCAGGATCAGGTGACGAGGGATGCCGTCGCGCGGGCGACCTGGCAGATGACGCCGAAGCACAAGCTAGCTCTGACGGTCGACTGGAACGACAAGATGGAGTACCGCACCATCGCCGGCAACGTGTCGGAGGAGGCGAACTACATCCAGAACTTCAACAGCAACATCACGCAGGTCACCTACTCGGCGCCGATGACCAACCGCCTGCTCCTTGAAGGCGGTGTCTCGCTGACGGACGTGTATCACCCCATTACGCCTCGCCCTGGCCAGATTGGACCGTCGGCCATCGAGACGACGACCGGCCAGCGGATCCGGGCCGTCTCGTTCGGCAACGTCATCAGCCCGCAGGTCTACCGCGACGAGGATCAGCGCAACGACGTGTATCGCGGCGCGGTGTCGTATGTGACCGGTTCGCACGCGTTCAAGTTCGGCTTCCAGCAGCAGAACGCCTTCCTGAGCCCCTACTACACCGCGCCCGCCGACTACGAGCTCAACCTCGTGCGCGGAGTACCCAACTCCGTGGTCTTCCTGCCGACGCCCTACCGGCTGACCAACTACGCCTACAAGACGAGCGCGTTCGCCCAGGATCAGTGGCGTGTCGATCGGCTCACGCTGAATCTCGGCGTTCGGTGGGACCGGCTGAGGACGCGGTACCCGGACTACGACATCGCGGCGACGAACATTCTGCCGGCGCGTTCTTTCTCGGGAGCGGACGTCCTCAAGTGGAACGACTTCTCGCCCCGTCTTGGCGCGTCCTACGACCTGTTCGGCAATGGCAAGACGGCCGTCAAGGTCAGCATGTCGCGCTACGTCCTGCAGGAGACGATGGACCTGACGCGCGTGGTTGACCCGACGACCGCCTCGGCCGGCACGCTCACGCGGACCTTCAACGACCTGAACGGCGACTTCGTCCCGCAAGGCGACCCGCTCAACCCGGCGGCGAACGGCGAGCTCGGCCCGAGCCCGAACCAGAACTTCGGCCGGCTCGTGCTGACGACCACCTACGACCCGAAGTGGACGCAGGGCACCGGCGTACGCACCTACAACTGGGAGTTCTCGTCGGGCATCCAGCACGAACTGCGCTCGCAGATGTCGCTGAACCTCGCCTACTACCGCCGCTCCTTCGGCAACTTCACCGTGACGGACAACACGCGTGTGTCGGCCTCGGACTACGACTCGTTCTGCATCACGGCGCCGACCGACGCCCGCCTGGGCAGCTCGAGCGGCCAGCAGATCTGCGGCTTCCGCGACCTGAATCCGTCCAGGCTCGGCCAGCTGCAGAACCTCGGCACGCTCGCCAACGACTACGGCAAGCAGATCGAGCAATGGCAGGGCGTGGACATCGCCATCAACGCGCGGCTGAAGAACGGCACGACGCTCCAGGGCGGCTTCAGTACCGGCCGGACGCTGACCGACAACTGCGAGATCTTCGCGAAGGTGCCCGAGGCCGGCACGGTCGGCGCGACGAATGCGCTGGGTGGCCCGTACTGCCGGCAGGAGCAGCCGTATCTGTCGCAGGTGAAGCTCCTCGGCACCTACAAGCTGCCGTACGACATCATTCTCTCGGCCACCTACCAGAGTCTGCCCGGGCTGCCGGTGTCGGCGACGGCCGTTGCCAACAACGCCGCGATCTCGCCCTCGCTCGGCCGGAATCTCTCTGCCGGTGCCACGGCGACCGCGAGCGTGGCGCTGATCCAGCCGAACTCCATGTTCGGGGACCGCATCAACCAGGTCGACATGCGCGTGACGCACGTCTTCAAGCTCGGCGGCGCGCGGACGCTCCGCGCCATGGTGGACCTGTACAACCTGACGAACCGCAACACCGTGACGGCCTGGAACAACGCCTACGGCACGCTCGCCGGAGGCGGCGCGACGTGGCTGCAGCCGACCGGCATCCTGCCGGCGCGCCTGCTCAAGTTCGGCGTGCAGCTCGACTTCTAACCCGTCTCGTGTCTTACGCGGAGGGCGGCGTCACCTCGATGGTGGCGCCGCCCTTCGTCTGTACGGGCGGATCAATACATCTGGTAGAGCATCACGTAGATCACGACGCCCGTCACCGAGACGTACATCCAGAGCGGGAAGGTGACCTTCGCGATCGCGCGATGGCGCTCGAAGTCGCTCCGGAGTCCACGCAGCGTCGTGACGATCACCAGCGGCACGATGGTCGCAGCGAGGATCACATGGGTGATCAGGATCGTGAAGTACACGTAGCGGACGCCGCCCTCGCCGAGGAAGGGTTTCGAGCCGGCGTTGAGGTGGTAGATCACGTACGAGATCAGGAAGAGCGTCGAGGACCCGAGCGCGGCGAGCATCGTCCGCTTGTGCGCCTCGCGGCGGCCCTGCTTGATGAGCGTGATGCCGAGTGCCAGGAGGACGAAGGACAGGCCGTTCAGTGAGGCGTTGAGCGCGGGCAGGTCGGCGATGGACATCGTGATTCCTTCGAGAGGCACGGCGCGTCGGCCGTCAGGGCTGCAGCCACAGGCGATCCACGAGCAGGCCGCCGAGCAGCAACGGCAGATACGTGATCGATGCCAGGAAGACGCGCCGGGCCGATACCTGCGTCAGGGAGTGGCGGAAGTCGTAGCAGAGGGCCATCAGTCCGGCCCCGAGTACCCCCGCGAGCAGCAGGTAGGGCCACCCGGCGAGTCCGACCGCGGCGGGGGTGCCGCTGACCCCGACCAGGACGCCCGCATGGAGCCAGGCGTGGCGACCCGTGCTGCGGCCGTCGGGCTCGATCACCGGCAGGACGCGCATGCCCGCGCGGGCGTAGTCCTCGCGGTAGAGCCACGCGAGTGCGAAGAAGTGCGGCATCTGCCAGAAGAACAGGATCGCGAAGAGCGTCACCGCGCCAGGGCCGATGCCGCCTGTCGCGGCCGCCCAGCCGATCACCGGCGGCAGCGCGCCGGGGACGGCGCCGACCAGCGTCGAGAGCCACGTGCGCGTCTTGAGCGGCGTGTAGATGGCGACGTAGCTGACCAGCGTGGCCAGGGCCACGACGGCCGCGACGAGATTCACGCCGAGGGCCAGCTCCCCGAGACCGAGCACGGAGAGCAGGAGGCCGAAGCCGGTCGCCTCGGCCACGCCGAGTCGACTCTGCGGAAGCGGTCGTACCGCGGTCCGGCGCATCAGCGCGTCGGTCCGCCGTTCCCAGACCTGGTTGAGCGCCGCCGCGCCCCCGGCGACCAGCGCCGTGCCGATCAGCGTGTGCGCGAGGAGCGGCAGCGGGACGCCGTCGGGCGCGGCCAGGTACAGACCGACCAGCGTCGTGAAGAGCGCGAGCAGGTTGAGGCGCGGTTTCGTCAGCGCGAGGAAGTCGGCCGGGCGGCCCGGCTGGCCCGTCGCGGCGCTGGCCCCGGCGCGCGGCACCACGTCAGCCGGCGCGACCGTCACGCGCGGGCTCCGAGGTGCGTCACGGCGGTGGCCCGCACACGGCTCGACCCGGTGGCCAGCGCCTGGCGGCCGAACAGGCGGTGCGTGCGGAGGGCCAGCACCAGCGCCGTGCCGAACACGAGCGCGCCGTTGGCGACGTGGGCGGAGTTCACGATGTACTGCTTGGCCGTCCACACAACGTAGGCGCCGAGCGTGGCCTGCGACGCCAGCGCCACGAGCAGCAGCAGCGCCGGGTTGCGCAGCGCGGGCCGCCGGCGGTGGTGCGCGAGGACGTGGCCGATCGTGGCGAGCGCCACCAGGGTGGCCGCCACGGCGCCGAGCCGGTGCGCGAAGTGGATCGCGATCTTCGCGTTCCAGTCCGGCGGCACCAGGTGACCGAACGCGAGCGGGAAGTCGGGAATCGCCAGGCCCGCTTCGGTGTGTCGCATTGTCGCGCCGAGGAGGATCTGCGCGTAGATCACGACGGCGGTGACCGTGGCGAGTCGGG
>JBIKWH010000111.1:0-6299 GCA_044356435.1 Vicinamibacterales bacterium | reverse complement strand
GCTTCCGTGATTGACGCCGCCTTCGAGCGGCGCGCCGACCTGACCGCCGCGACCGCGCCGGCCGACCTGCTGGCCACCCTGAACGACGTCGTCGGCCAGTTGAATGCCGGCACGCTCCGCGTGGCCGAGAAGATCGACGGTGCCTGGACGACCCACCAGTGGCTCAAGAAGGCCGTGCTGCTGTTCATCCGCACGCGCGACAACGGCGTGATGCCGTCGGGCAGCGGCTCGCCGTACTTCGATAAGGTGCCGCTCCGCTTCGAGGGCTACGACGACGCGCAGTTCCGCACGACGGGCGCGCGCGTCGTGCCCGGCACCGTGGTCCGCACCGGCGCCTACATCGCGCCGAACGTCGTGCTGATGCCGTCGTTCGTGAACATCGGGGCCTACGTGGACGAGGGCACGATGGTGGACACGTGGGCGACCGTCGGCTCCTGCGCGCAGATCGGGAAGAACGTCCACCTCTCGGGTGGCGCAGGCATCGGCGGCGTGCTGGAGCCGCTGCAGGCCAACCCGACGATCATCGAGGACAACTGCTTCATCGGCGCCCGGTCGGAAGTCGTGGAGGGCGTGATCGTCGAGGCGCACTCGGTGATCTCGATGGGCGTGTTCATCGGGCAGAGCACGAAGATCTACGACCGTGCGACAGGCGAGGTCACGTACGGCCGGGTGCCGTCGGGCTCGGTCGTCGTGCCAGGCAGCCTGCCGTCGGCCGACGGCAAGTACTCCCTGAACTGCGCGGTCATCGTGAAGCGGGTGGATGCGGCCACGCGCGCGAAGACCTCCATCAACGAACTGCTGCGGTCCTGAGGCGTGGGCGCGCGGGTATCCCCATCAGCCGTAGAGGCGAGGGTACTGGCCCTGGCCTCGGATCTCATCGCCAGGCCGTCGCTGACGCCGGACGATGCCGGGTGCCTCGATCTCGTCGCGGCCCGCCTGCGCACCGCGGGCTTCCTGTGTGAGCGGCTGGATCGGGGCGGTGTCTCCAATCTGTGGGCACGGCGCGGCGCCGCGGCGCCGCTCGTGGTGTTGGCCGGGCATGTCGACGTCGTACCTCCCGGGCCGCGTGAGCAGTGGGCCACCGACCCGTTCGTGCCTGTCGTCCGAGGCGGGCTCCTGTTCGGCCGCGGCGCGGCGGACATGAAGGGGTCCGTGGCCGCGATGGTCGTCGCCCTCGAGGAGTGGACCGCCGCGAATCCGGATCATCCCGGGTCCGTTGGCCTGCTCCTGACGTCTGATGAGGAAGGTGATGCCGTGCACGGCACCGCTGCCGCTGTCGAGATCCTGGCTGCCCGCGGCGTCGCGGTCGACGCCTGCATCGTCGGCGAACCGACCTCGGTGGCGCAGCTCGGTGACACGATGAAGGTCGGCCGGCGCGGATCGCTCAACGGCGTCCTGACCGTGCGGGGGGTGCAGTGCCACATCGCGTATCCCGAGCTTGGCCTGAACGCGGTGCATGCCGTGCTGCCGGCACTGGCGGAACTCGCCGCCATTGAGTGGGATGCGGGTACCGGCGCATTTCCTCCGACCAGTTTTCAGATCTCGAATGTCCGGGCCGGCACGGGAGCGGTGAACGTCGTGCCGGGTACCTGCGAGGTGGCGTTCAACTTCCGCTTCTCGCCGGCGTCCTCGCCTGAGTCGCTGGAGGCGCGCGTGCGCGAGGTACTCGATCGCCACGGCGTCAGCCACGACATCCGCTGGACGCTGTCGGCGATGCCCTTCTCCACGCCGGCCGGCCCACTTTCCAACGCGCTCGCCACCGCCGTTCGCGAGATCACCGGTCTCACGCCGGAGGCCTCGACCTCCGGGGGCACGTCCGATGGACGCTTCCTCGCGACCATCTCGCGTGAACTGGTCGAGTTCGGTCCGGTCAATCGGTCCATGCACGCGGTCGACGAGCACGTCCGCATCGAGGACCTGGGACAGCTCGCGGCCATCTTCGCGCACACGCTCAGCGCGCGGCTGCTCGTGTGACAGTGGGTCTCCGGTGGGTCGGCGCCGCCGGGCTGGCCGTGGCGCTGACGAGTCCACCGCACCCGGTGGTTGCGCAGGAGGTCGACCCGCCCGCGCCAGTGGCGCCGGCCGTCATCAATCGAGACGCGGCGGGTCGCGCCACCATCCGCGCCACGCGCATCGCGGCGCCGCTCCGGATTGACGGCAAGCTGGACGAGGATGTCTACCGCTCCACCGAGGCCATCTCGGGGTTCATCCAGGTCGAGCCGAGCGTCGGGGCGGTCGAGACGGAGAAGACCGAGATGTGGGTGTTCTTCGACGAGACGAACCTCTACGTGGCCTTCCGGTGCTGGGACAGCCATCCCGAGCGGGAAGTGGCCAACGAGATGCGCCGCGACTCGAACCAGCTTGTGCAGAACGAGCACGTCTCGTTCATCCTCGACACGTTCCACGACAAGCGGAACATGTTCGCCTTCAACATCGGGATTCTCGGCGGCCGCATGGACGGCCAGATGACGAACGAGACCCAGTTCAACATGGACTTCAACCCGATCTGGCGGGTGATTACCTCACGCGACAGCGAGGGCTGGATCGGCGAGGCGGCCGTGCCCTTCAAGTCGCTCCGCTACAAGCCGGGGTCCCCGCAGGTGTGGGGCTTCAACGCGCGCCGGACCGTGCGGTGGAAGAACGAGTCCTCGCACATCGTGCCGATGCCGGCGCGCGGTCTGAACGCGCTCGCGATCACGTCGCTCGCGCCGAACCTCGTGCTCGATGTGCCGGAGTCGTCGCGGCTCGTCGAGATCAAGCCGTACGTCGTCGGTGGTGTCGCCACGGATCTGACGGCCGTGCCGCAGACGAGGAACGACACGTCGGCCGACTACGGCGTGGACTTCAAATACGGCATCACGCAGAACCTGACGTCGGATTTCACCTACAACACCGACTTCGCCCAGGTCGAAGCGGACGAGCAGCAGGTGAACCTGACGCGCTTCAGCCTGTTCTTTCCGGAGAAGCGCGAGTTCTTCCTCGAGAACTCCACGACCTTCGCGTTCGGTGGCACGGCCAGCGGCAGCGGCGACACGCCCCTCATGTTCTACAGCCGGCGAATCGGCCTGGCGGGGGTGCGCGAAGTGCCGCTCGTCGGAGGCGGGCGGCTGACGGGCCGTGTCGGGTCCTTCGAGGTCGGCGCTGTCTCGATCCGGACGGATGCGGAGCCCCTGTCGGGCAGTCCGGCCACGACCTTCTCGGTGGCCAGGCTGAGGCGCGACCTGCTCAAGCAGAGCAGCATCGGCCTGCTGGCGACACACCGCACGACGGCCGGCGCCGGACTGCCACAGACCGCGTTCGGCGTCGACGGTGTCTTCAAGTTCTTCAAGAATCTCTACGCCAACACGTACTGGGCGAACACGCCGCGGCCCGACGGCGCGACGGGCACGAGCAGCTATCGCCTGCAGATGGACTATCCCGCGGACCGCTACGGATTCCAGGTCGAGCACCTGCTGGTCGGCCGGCGCTTCGCACCCGAGGTAGGCTTCGTCCGCCGCCCGGACATGCGCAAGTCCTACGTGTACGGCCGCTTCAGCCCGCGGACGGCGAAGCATCCCTGGATCAGGCGCTACGTCTGGGACGCCTCGTCGTCGCGCATCGCCAACCACACCGGTCAGGTGGAGTCCACGGCCAGCACCGCCGGCTTTGCGATGGAGCTGCACAACAGCGACAGGGTCTCGGCCGCGGTGACCAGCAGCGGGGAGTACCTGCCGCAACCGTTCCGCATCGGCGCCGGCGTGATCCTGCCGGTCGGGCAGTACGACTTTCTCAGCGCCAGGGCCGCGTACAGCTTCGGTGCCCAGCGGAGGCTCTCGGGAAACGTCTCCGTGGAGCGGGGCCAGTTCTACAACGGGCACCGCACCGTGGTCGGCGTGTCCGGCACGCGGGTGGAGGTGACGCCCCGCCTGTCGCTCCAGCCGACGGCGTCCATCAACGACGTGCATCTCACGGAGGGCAGCTTCCGCGCCACGCTGGCGGGGTCGCGCATCACCTACACGGTCACGCCGCTGATGTTTGTCAGCGCGCTGGTGCAGTACAACTCGTCGAACAACTCGTTCTCGACCAACACCCGCCTGCGGTGGGAGTACCGGCCCGGCAGTGAGCTGTTCGTGGTGTTCAACGAGCAACGAGACACGCTCGGCGCTGGCGCGCCGGACCTCGTCGGCCGGAGCCTGGTCTTCAAGTTGAACCGGCTCGTCCGGTTCTGAATCAGTATCTAGCGCGCGAACGATCACCCTGGCGGGGACTCCCCGCCGGGGGGCACGACAAGACGCCGGCCCGCGGTTGCCGGCGTTTTCCATGTACGGGGCGTCTCGCCACGCGAGGTAGAGGTGTCACGGACGGCGCGGCGCAGGCGGGAGGGCGCGTCAGCGGGCGATGTCGGCGATGAAGCAGCCGACGGCGTCCGTGGTGCGGGGCTGGAGTGCACGCCCCGCGACGATCGCCTCCAGCACGTCCTGCAGGTCGTGGCGTGAGGGTGCGGGCCGTACGACGCCGATGCTCGCGTACCGGTCGTCAATGCGACCCCGGTACACCAGGCGCCCGCGGGCGTCGAAGACGGCGGCCTCGGGTGTCACGGACACACCGGCCCGCGAGACGAGCGCCTGTGCCGCATCCCGGACGGCCCGCGGCGGCAGGCCGTAGTCACGAAGGTGCTGCCGGATCGTCGCCGTCGTCTCAGCGGGGTTTGGATAGACCGTGAGGAACGAGATGCCGTCGGCGGAGAAGCGGTCGTACAGCCGCTTCACCTCCGGTGCATACCGATTCGAGATCGGGCAGTCCGTGCCGACAAACACCAGCACGACCGCGCGCGCTCCCGGCTCCACGGTTGTGAGGACCCGGCCGTCGAGGTCGGGCACGGCCGCCTGCCGGCCCGCGCCCGTCTTCGCCTGTTCGAGGGCATCGAGCAGGGCAGGCGTCCGCGGCTGTCCGGCCAGCGCCCGCTCAAGGACATCGACGGCCTCCACCCATGCCTGGCGCCCCGAGAGCAGATGCGCCAGATGCAGCGCGGCGGAGGTGTGGGCCGGTCGCAGGGCCAGCGCCTTGCGCAGGTGCACGAGGGCGGCATCGACCTCGCCGGCCGCGTCAAAGACGGCCGCCAGCGTGGTGTGCGCCTCGACGAGGTTCGGTTTCAGACCGACAGCGCGCTCGAGGTACGCCCGCGCGGCGGCGTAGCGGCGCCGGGCGAAGGCCACCTGGCCGGCGTTGTAGTTCGCGATGGCGTGGTCGGGCGCCAGCCGCGCGGCCGCCTCGAACACGGTGGCGCCGTCGTCGAACCGGTTCGTCTGCATGTAAATCGCGCCGAGCGACAGCCGGGCTTCGATGTCGTCCGGCTGGTCGGCGACCCGCTTCTCGAGCTCGGCCGTCTCGATGGCGAGCGTCTTCCGCCCGATGTCGGACTGCAGCGTCTGGAGCTCGCGGGGGTCCGCCGGCACGAGCTGCAGCAGCAGCTCGCACATCTCATCATCGGCCTCGGGCCCGAAGGTGACCCGGCGCGGCGGCATGTGCGGATTCCGCGGGTTCTCGGCCGAGTTGTCGTAGACAAACCGCATGTCGATCCGCGTGCCCGCGGGCAGCACGACCGGCTGCTCGTAGTCGTAGTCGTCCTGCCAGTTGAAGTCCCAGGACGGGATGTGCAGCAGCGTGACGGGCTCAGCACCGGGCGCCGTGGCGCGCACCAGCATCGACCGTCCCAGGTAGTGGGCGTGCGGGGCCACGCGGACGAGGGAGGCCGCCGCCGGCAGCACGTAGGAGTCGGCGACTTCGTAGTGCCGCTCGGCGGGCGCGATGTCGAGCGTCCGCGCGCCCATCTGGAGCATCACGGGCGTGAAGGCGGGTGGCGTATCCGTGAAGTAGAGCCCGACCGAGACCTGCACGCGCTCCGTCCGTCCGGACGGGCGCAGGTGGAGCTGGACCACCAGGTCGGTGCCGGGTGCGAGCGGCCAGGCCGTGGACTCCCGCTTCGGTCGCTTGCCGGCCGCCCAGCCCAGGAAGAAGCCCTCGGGGAAGCGCGCGCCAGGCGTGTCCATTCCGGCGTAGCCTGGCCCTGGCTCGTCCGCGTCGAGTCCGCGCGACGTGCCGGAGTCGTCCACCATCACGCGGGCGTGATGCACGACGCGCGGGTTCCCAGGCCGGAACTCGATGGCCTGCACGTAGCGTCGCGTGGGGATGGGTACCGGCAGCACGAAGTTGCGGAACGAATCGGCGCCGCCGCCCGGCAGGTCGAACGGCTCCGGCATTGTGACCACGAGGTCGGGCTCGCCCAGTTGCCAGCCGGGCCTCGGCGCCGGAGGGGCCGG
>JBIKWH010000110.1:0-6317 GCA_044356435.1 Vicinamibacterales bacterium | reverse complement strand
GCACGCGGCCGGCGACGCCATTGGCCTCCGCCATGCTGCGTTGCAGGCGTACCGCTTCCTCGGACAGGTCGAAAGCCCAGACGTCCGCGCCCTTCAGCGCCAGCAGCACCGTCGTGCTGTCGTCGCCGCATCCGACCACGAGCACGCGCCGGCCCTTGAGGTCACCCATCAGCGTGAAGAGGTGCTCGAGCTGGAATCGCGGGTTCCCGGACGCGGACAGGTAGCGCTCGCGAATCGCTTGAGGCACGACCAGGTCCCGCCCCTGATGGGATGCGTAGAGCACGTCATGCCAGGCCTGCTCGGACTGCTGCATGAACGATCGCCCGGCGGCGCTTTCGCGTTCGGCTTCTGACGACATGCGCCAGTGTGCCGCGCGACGTCGCGGCACGCCTGTGCGAAATCGCACACGTGCGAGGCGAAGACTGCAGGGGTGAGCATCCGCCGGACGGCGGGAGGGAGGAAGGACCGCGGGACGCGTACGCGCCCCGCGGCACAGGTGATTACGTGGTCGCTTACTTGATCAGGAAGCCGCCGTCCGCACCCTTCTCGCGGTGGGACATGTGGCAAGCGGCGCAGGCGCCACCCAGCTTCTTCGTGGCGGCGCCGATAGCGGCGGCGTCCTTCGCCTTGGCGGCCGCGGCCAGTTCGCCGGTTGCCGCGAAGGCCTCCTTGCAGTGGACGAGCGCCGCATCGTTCTTGGTCATGGTGAAGTGCTTGCCCACCACCTGGAACGTAGACGACAGCGTGGCGGCGTCCTTCTCGACCTGCGCGTAATCCATCGCGGCGGTCGCCTTGCCGACGCTCTGGATCGCCCCGCCAGCGTTCTTCATGGCCGCCTGGAACTCGGCCGACGGCTTCTCAGCCGCCCAGACGGAGATGCCGACCACGACTGCGAGCGCGGCAACCGCGCCTGAAGTCCATTTGCGCATACGCGTAATCCTTCCGTGTGAGTGAGTTAGCTCGAAAACGTGGGGTGCGCCGGACCGAACCGGGCCACCCGTGCGCGCGGATAATAATCCGGCGGGCTGGGAGAACGCAATCGATTCAGCGACTGGCCTTCGCTCGCCACGCCGCGACCCGCCTGACGGCCACATCCGGAACGTCAGTGATGACCGCGTCGACGCCCCAGTCGAACAACCGGCGCATGTCGACCTCGTCGTTGACCGTCCAGACCTGCACCCGGTGCCCGGCGCGGTGTGCCGCGCGGACGAACCGCGGCGAGACCACGCGCCAGCCGCCGCGCACCTCCGGCACCTGGAACCCGCCGTACACGCCGCGCCGCGGCCACCCCACCCACGACGCATAGAGCGCCGACCGCACCTCGGCCATGTGCGCGCTCGTCGCGACCTCCGGGAGAAGCCGGCGCACGGCCTGCACCGGATGCGCGCCGAATCCAGCCGCGCAGATCCGCTCGAGCGCGGGTTCGCGCCGGAGGATGGCGGCCACGGCGGCGCCCAGCTCCGGGAGGTTGTCCTTCAGCTCCACGATGATGCGGCGGTCCGGATGGCGGCGCAGGACGTCCGCCAGCGTCGGGATGCCGATGCCCTGGCCGCGCCAGGGGAACCGGCCGTCCTGTTCGAAGTGCGACGCCGCATCCGCGCGCGCCAGGTCGGCCGCGGTCCTCGCGCTGACGGGTCCCGTCAGGTCGGTGGTGCGGTCGAGGGTCGCGTCGTGGATCACGACGGGCACGCCATCCCGGGAGAGCCGGACGTCGCACTCCAGGCCGTCCGCGCCGGCGGCCACGCCCGCCTCGAACGCCAGCAGGGTGTTCTCCGGTGCCAGGGCGCGGCCGCCGCGATGGGCGAAGACAAACGGTGCAGGGTGGTCGAAGAAAGACACGATTGGATGCAGGGACGGCCGGCTACGGTCGCACGCGGCTGGTAGAATCGCCCGTATGGCAGCCTACCCTCAGGTGTCGACGCTCGGCGCCCTCAAGGCCGCCGTCCAGTCCGGCGCCGTCTCCCGTCGCAGCGTACAACAGGAGGTCCGCGACAACCTCATCACGCGGCTCCGGAGCGGCGTGGAGCTCTTTCCCGGCATCGTCGGCTACGGCGACACCGTGATTCCCCAGGTCGTCAACGCGCTGCTCTCACAGCACCACTTCATCCTGCTCGGGTTGCGGGGACAGGCGAAGACGCGGCTGCTGCGCGCGCTGGCCACGCTCCTCGACGAGTGGCTGCCGGTGATGCCCGGCTGCGAGATCAACGACGACCCGCTGGACCCGATCTGCAGCGCCTGCCGGGCCCGCGTGGCCGCCGAGGGCGACCTGACGGCCGTGGGCTGGCTCGGGCGCGACGCCCGCTATGTCGAAAAGCTGGCCACCCCGGACGTGACCATCGCCGACATGGTGGGCGACATTGACCCGATCAAGGCCGCGCGCTCGGGCCTGCAGCTGTCCAGCGACCTGACGATGCACTACGGTCTGCTGCCGCGCGCCAACCGGGGCATCTTCGCGATCAACGAGCTGCCGGATCTGGCGGGCAAGATTCAGGTCGGCCTCTTCAACATCCTGCAGGAAGGCGACGTCCAGATTAAGGGCTACCCGGTGCGGCTGCCGCTCGACGTGCTGATGGCCTTCACCGCCAACCCGGAGGACTACACGGCGCGCGGCAAGATCATCACGCCGCTCAAGGACCGGATCGGGTCCGAGATCCGCACGCACTACCCGCCCGGGCGTCAGGACGCGCTGCGCATCACCGCGCAGGAAGCCTGGATCGTCCGCAACGGCGAGGGGCCGGCCGTGGAACTGCCGACGTTCGTCGCCGAGATCGTCGAGGAGATCGCGTTCCAGGCCCGGCAGGATCGCCGCGTGGACAAGCGGTCCGGCGTGAGCCAGCGGCTGCCGATCTCGGCGCTCGAGAACGTGGCCTCGAATGCCGAACGCCGGGCGCTGCTCGGTGGCGAAGCCGTGGCCGCCGCCCGCGTGACGGATGTCTACGCGGCGCTGCCGTCGATGACCGGCAAGTTCGAGCTGGAGTACGAGGGTGAGCTGAAGGGCGCCGAGACCGTGGCACGGGAGCTCGTGCGCGCGGCCGTGGCCACCGTCGCCGACGGCTATCTGTCGCACCTCGACACGCACCGTGTGATCGAGTGGTTCGACCTCGGCGGCAGCCTGCAGCTCGCCGATACGACGCCGGCCGCGGAGGTTGTGGCCGCCGCGGCGCAGGTGCAGGGACTGCTCGAGCTGACGCCGCACGTCGGGATCCCGGCCCACGCACCGGAGCCGGTACTCGCGGCCGGCGTCGACTTCATCCTCGAAGGCCTCTACGCGCTGAAGAAGATCAGCCGGAGCGAGGACCGCGGCTACCACGCCGGCGAGACACCTGTCCGCAGACCCACCCGGCCCGCGCCCACGGACGACGCCGGCGACGATCCGCCGCAGGGCCCCTCGAAGAAGCGCTACTACAACTAGGCGCCCCGAGCACCAGCACCATCAGATGAAGTTCCGCTACACGAAATACACCGGCGACCTGCTCGACGAGATCGACCTCGACGACCTCGTGTCCAAGCTGTCGGAGCTGTTTCTCTCGAGCGGCTTCACCAACCCGTGGGACCCGGGCGACAGCGACGGCGACCGGACGATGCAGGCGCTGCACGACGCCATCCTCGACGCGCTCTTCACCGGGGGCGTGCTGTCCGACGACGCGATCCAGCAACTGCTGGGCGACCCGGCGGATGGTGACCACGAAGCCGCGCGACAGCAGCTCGAACAGCTCATTCAGCAGGTGATCGATCGGATGATGGAGGAAGGCTTCATCACCGGCGCGCCGGATCTGGAAGGTGACGGCCGGAGGCGCGCCGGCGGCGGTGGCGAGGGTGAGCCCTCCGGTCCCACGCGATTCGAGGTCACGGACAAGAGCCTCGACTTTCTCGGCTACCGCGCCTTGCGCGATCTGATGGGGGCGATGGGCCGGTCCAGCACCGGCCGGCACGACACGCACACGCTCTCCACCGGCGTGGATGCCGCCGCGGCCTCGAAGCCCTATGAATTCGGCGACACGCTCAACCTCGACGCGAGCGGGACGATCCTGAACGCCGTGCGGCGGCTGGCGCCGGAGCGGGGGGTCGGCACGGCACGCATCGACGTCGACTACCCGGATCTGATGGTGGCGCAGAGCGAGTATCAGAGCTCGTGCGCAACGGTCATCATGCTCGACTGCAGCCACAGCATGATCCTCTACGGCGAGGACCGGTTCACGCCGGCCAAGCAGGTGGCGCTCGCGCTCTCCCACCTGATCCGCGCGCAGTACCCGGGCGACTCGCTGCAGGTGGTCCTGTTCCACGACTCGGCCGAGGAGATTCCGCTGAAACAGCTCGGGCGTGTGCGTGTCGGGCCGTACTACACGAACACGCGCGCCGGCCTTCAGCTTGCCAGGCGGCTGCTGGAACGGCAGCGCAAGGACATGCGCCAGATCATCATGATCACGGACGGCAAACCGTCGGCGCTCACGCAGCCGGACGGCCGCATCTACAAGAACGCCTTCGGCCTCGACCCGCACGTGATCTCGGAAACGTTCGCGGAGGTCGCCAACTGCGCGAAGGCCGGCATCATGATCAACACGTTCATGCTCGCCCGGGACCCGGACCTGGTCGCGTTCGTGCGCCGCGTGGCGGCCGTGTGCCGCGGCAAGGCATACTTCACGACGCCGTATACGCTCGGGCAGTACGTCCTGATGGACTACATGGACAAGAAGACGCGCACGATTCACTGACACGATGTCGATACTGCCGTCGGCCATCCCGCTGTTCCCGCTGCCGAACACGGTGCTCTTCCCGAACGTGTTCCTGCCGCTGCACATCTTCGAGCCGCGCTACCGCGCGATGGTGGCGGAGGCGCTCGACGGCGACCGGCTGATCGGCATGATGCTGCTGAAGCCGGGGTACGAGGTCGAGTACGAGGGCCGGCCGGCCGTCTACCCGATCGGCTGCGCGGGCGTGATCACGCACACCGAGCGATTGCCCGACGGCTGCTACAACATCGTGTTGCGCGGCCTGGAGAAGTTCCGGCTGACCGGCGAGGACGAAGGCAAGGCGTATCGGGTGGGAATCGTCGAGCATCTGCCTGAGGTCATCGATGAGGCGGGCCGCGACGAACTGCGCCGGCAGCGCCAGCGCCTGGAGGCCGTGCTCGCCGCCGCGCTCGAACGCGCCGGGTCCGAGCCGCGCTTTCCGCCGGCCATCCCGGACCACGACCTCGTCAACGGGCTCTCACAGTACATGCGGCTCACGCCGATCGAACGTCAGGCGCTGCTCGAGCGGGATGGCGTGCTCGACCGCTGCCGGTCGCTCATCGACCTGATTCAGATGAACGGAATGACAACCAATCTCAACTGGAGTGGCCGTGCCGCCCACTGACTCCCACGTCCCTCTGTCGCTCACACCCCGGCAGCGCAAGCAGCTCAAGGCCCGCGCGCACGCGCTCGATCCTGTCGTGCAGATCGGCCAGGCCGGCGCCTCTGACGCCGTCGTGATCGAAGTGGAGCGCGCGCTCACCGCTCACGGCCTGATCAAGGTTCGCCTGAACGGCGCAGATCGTCAGAGCCGCACGGAATTGACAGCCGCGCTGTGCGGGAAGACGGGCGCCGCCGACGTGCAGCAGGTCGGACGCGTGCTCACGCTCTGGCGCCCGCGTCCCGACGACGCCCCGCTCGCGGGCTGACCACGAGTCGCATTCGCGACATCGCCGTCATCGGTCCGGGCGGTAAGCTGGCGTCAGGATGCGACGCTTCTCGCGCCTGGCCGGCATGGCCGTGGCAGCACTCTTCGTCTGCGCTGCTGCGATCGTCGGCATGCTGCACACACCTCCCGCTCGGGCCTTCGCCCGCTCGGCGGTTGTGGCGTGGCTCCGGTCGCAGGGCATCGACGTCTCCATCGAGCGCCTCACCTACAACCTCCTGACGCTCACCGTCGACCTGCGCGGCGTGCGCATGCGTGCGACGAACGCGGAGACGCCGTTCCTGACGGCGGACCGGATCGAGGCGGACGTACCGTGGAGCATCGTCGGCGGCGACATCCACATCGACGCGGTCGCGTTGACCCGGCCGGTCGCGCATCTCGTCCGTGGGACGGACGGGACGTTGAACCTGCCGGACGGTGGAACGGGCGGTGGCCCGCCTCTCGCCAGACTGCGTATCGGCCGGCTGCAGCTCCAGCAGGCCGTCGTGCGCTATGACGATCGTCACAACCAGCACCACGTCGATGTCCGGAACCTGACGCTCGGCCTTGACCCCGCGGTCGACGGGGGGCGCGGCCGGCTTGCCCCGGGCGCCAGGGTCACCGCGCGTGTCGGGGATGCCGTCCTCACCGGCACGCTGGAC
>JBIKWH010000109.1:0-6346 GCA_044356435.1 Vicinamibacterales bacterium | reverse complement strand
CGATGAAGAGGACCTCTCGAAGGTCACGTGGTCGCGCATCCCGCACTTCTTCAGCACGCCGTACTACGTCTACCAGTATTCGACCTGCTTCGCATCGACCGCGCGGCTCATGCAGGATCTGCGATCGCCGGACAGGCACCTGCGCGCGGATGTCGTGGGGCGGTATCTGTCACTCCTCGAGGCCGGCGGCAGCGACTATCCGATCGCGCTGCTGCAGCAGGCGGGGGTGGACCTCACGAAGCCCGACACCGTGAGGGCGGTCTCACGTGAACTCGACGGTCTCGTCTCGCAGCTCGAAGCGGAACTGGCCTAGCGGAACCAGGCGAGCGCGCGTGGCGGGGGCCCGCAGCGCTAGACGGCGGCGAAGGCTTCCGACTCGCGTCCGGAGGCGGCGTCAGATGCCGCCTGCAGCAGCGTCGCCGGCGGGAAGAGGTCGTGCACCACGCAGCCGAAGCAGGTGGCGATCTCGGCCGCATAGCTGGCCGGCACCGCCCGCGCCTTCCCGTTGACGATCCGCGTGACGCGCGAGTAGCGCAGCCGGGCCTGGTGGGCGAGCTGCGTGATCGTGCCGTCCGCCAGCTTCAGCGCGGTGATGACCCGGTTACCCGTGAACGGTACGGGCGTCTGCCGCAACTGGTTGACCTGGGCCAGCGTGAGCTCAAGAGACGCGGTCGCGCGCGACGGGCCGGGCGGACGACCCGCGCGGGTCAGGCGCAGCGGGGGCGCGGCCGGCCGGTCGAGTCCGAGCATCACGGCCACGGCTTCGCGGGTCCGGGTGTCTGCCACGCGGAACGCCTCGGTCAGGCGGGCGTCGGCGGAGTCCGACGTGACGGCGTCGCTGCCCGGCCAGCCCTTCCGCGGCTGGACGACGAGGTCCAGGTTCAACGCGAGCACCCACTCCACGAGAGCCGCGGCCGAGAGCGCCACCCGGCCCGTTTCCATCCGTTCGAGGTGTGAAATGGAGCACCCGAGCACGCGCGCCAGTGGCGCCATCGAGATGCCCTGGTTCAGGCGGGCCTCGGAGAGGCACCGGCTGAGGTGGACACTCCGGCTTTCCACGGCGGCAGTGCGTGCGGTCGGGCGAGTCTGGCGTCGCATGCAGGTGGTCCCTGGGGCAGAATGAAGCGCAGAATGGAACAGCCCCGAGGCGTGGCTCAGTCTAGGGGGCGTATCTAGACAATGTCAAGATTGACCGGACCGTCGCCAGATTCCGCGCCCCGCGCCCGCCGCGGCGGCCGGCGACCGCCTCGCCGCACCTATCACCACGGCGATCTGCCGGCGGCCCTCATCGACGAGACGCTCTCGATCGTCCGGCAGGACGGCGTGGATGCCGTGTCCATCCGGGAGGTGGCCCGGCGAGCCCGCGTCTCGCACGCCGCGCCTGCGCACCACTTCGGCAGCAAGTCGGGGCTCCTGACGGCCTGCGCGGTGGTCGGCTTCCGCAAGTTGACCGAGGTGATCGACCGAGCCGCCGACGGCGAGGCGACCAACCACGCCGCCCTGCGGGCGACTGGCGTCGCCTACGTCCAGTTCGCGATCGACAACCCCGAACTGTTCACCATCATGTTTTCGGGCCAGTTGCAGACCGACACTCCGGCCTACACCGAGGCGTTGTCCGGCTCGTTCCGTCGACTGCAGGAGATTCTGACGGCTGCCGAGACGGAGGGGGAGCTGCGGGGAGACCCGCGGCTGGTCGGCGTCGCGGCGTGGTCGCTCGTGCACGGCCTGGCGGCGCTGTGGTTGAGCGGCCGCTTCCGGAGCCGTGGGGACAGTCGGGCCGACCGCGGGGCGCTGATCGAAGCCGTGACGGCGCTCTTTGCCGACGGCGTTTTTGGCCCGGCGACTCGCCCCTGAACGCCGTCCGCGGAGCGCGGACCCCTCCACGCGCGCACGGCACTGCCTTCCGCCGAGGCCGCCCGGCGGATCCCGCCGGCCGATACCCGGGTTTGACGAGTCGCGGCCTCGCATGCAACACTTCATCCGGATTTACGGATGCAAACGGCCGCCCGCGCTCCCATCTTCGACCACCTGTCCGTGCTGGGCGATCCCGTGCGCTGCCGGGTCGTGCGCCTGCTCGAAGAGCACGAGCTGACCGTCTCGGAGCTCTGCGAGGTGTTGCAGATGCCGCAGTCCAGCGTCAGCCGGCATTTGAAGCTGCTGGCGGACGACGGCTGGCTCAGCTCCCGGAAAGACGGCACGAGCCGGCTGTACTCGGTGCCGACGGAGGCGCTCGACTCCGGGGCCCGGCGCCTCTGGCCGATCCTGCGTGAGCAGCTCGCGTCGCTCGCGGCAGCGGGCCACGATGCGCGGCGTCTCGAGGAAGTGCTTGCGCGTCGGCGGGAGCGTTCCCAGGAGTTCTTCGCCACGGCCGCGGGGCAGTGGGACCGCGTGCGCGAGGATCTGTTCGGCGCGGTCTTTCATCTCTACGCGCTGCTGCCGCTGCTGCCGCCGGACGCCGTGGTTGGCGACCTGGGCTGCGGGACGGGGCAGGTCGCGGCCGCGCTGGCACCGTGGGTCAAGCGCGTCGTGGCAGTGGACGAGTCGGGGGACATGCTCGCGGCCGCGCGGGATCGCCTCGCCTCACTCAGGAACGTGACGGTGAAGCCGGGGCATCTCGAGGCGCTTCCCGTGGCGGATGCGGACCTGGACATCGCGCTGCTGTCGCTGGTCCTGCATCACGTCCCGAACCCGGGGCGGGCGCTGGCCGAAGTGGGCCGGGTGGTCAAGCCGGGTGGCCGGGTGCTCGTGGTCGACATGCTGCCGCACGATCGGGCGGAGTATCGCCAGGGCATGGGCCATGTCTGGCTCGGGTTTTCGGGCAAGCACGTGGGCAAGTTGTTGAGCGCCGCCGGCTTCGGCGACGTGCGGGTGGGGCCGCTCCCGGTGGATCGGGCAGCGAAGGGCCCGGCGCTGTTCGTGGCGGTGGCCACGCGGCACGCGCTGGGCGTGGACGTCAGTTCGGGGGCCGCGCGCGCGAGCGTGGCCCGTCATGTGTCGTAGCAGAGGAGAGAACGAAATGGCAGCAGTCGCCGAGAAGATGCACGCGTTCGAGGAAGCGAAGAAGGCCGGCCGTCCCGCATTCAAGGTGGCCGACATGAGCCTGGCCGAGTGGGGCCGCAAGGAGATCCGGCTCGCCGAGCAGGAGATGCCGGGCCTGATGGCGATCCGCGCGGAGCACAAGGGAAAGTTCCCGCTCAAGGGCGCGAAGATCATGGGCTCGCTCCACATGACCATCCAGACGGCCGTGCTGATCGAGACGCTGGTGGACCTTGGCGCCGACGTGCGCTGGGTCTCGTGCAACATCTTCTCGACGCAGGATCACGCGGCGGCGGGTGTCGCGGCTGGCAAGGCCGGCTCGGCCGACAATCCGCAGGGTGTGCCGGTGTTCGCCTGGAAGGGCGAGACGCTCGACGAGTACTGGTGGTGCACGGAGCAGGCGCTGATGTGGCCCGACGGCTCGGGCCCGAACATGCTGCTCGACGACGGCGGCGACGCGACGCTCCTCATCCACAAGGGTGTGGAGTTCGAGAAGTCCGGCGTGGTGCCCGCGTTCGACGAGGCGAATGACCCCGAAGAGTGGGGCGTGATCCTTGAGCTGATCCGCGCGCAGCAGAAGGCCAACCCGGGCCGGTGGACGAAGGTCGCGGCGGCGATCAAGGGCGTCACCGAAGAGACCACGACGGGCGTGCACCGCCTCTACGAGATGATGAACGCCGGCACGCTGCTGTTCCCGGCGATCAACGTCAACGACTCGGTCACCAAGTCGAAGTTCGACAACCTCTACGGCTGCCGCCACTCGCTGACCGACGGCATCCTGCGCGCGAGCGACGTGATGCTCGCCGGCAAGGTCGCGGTGGTGTTCGGCTACGGCGATGTCGGCAAGGGCTGCGCCCAGTCCCTCAAGGCCCAGGGCGCGCGCGTCATCGTCACCGAGATCGACCCGATCTGCGCGCTGCAGGCGGCGATGGAAGGCTACCAGGTCACGACGATCGATGAGGTCATCGCGACCGCCGACGTGTTCATCACGGCGACGGGCAACACGAACATCATCACCGTCGACCACATGGAGAAGATGAAGGACAAGGCCATCGTCGGCAACATCGGCCACTTCGACAACGAGATCGACATGGCCGGCCTGAAGAAGCGCGGCGTGACGCGCGTGAACATCAAGCCGCAGTTTGACGAGTTCGTGTTCCCGGACGGCCACAGCGTGCTGGTGCTGGCCGAGGGCCGGCTGTTGAATCTCGGCTGCGCGACGGGCCACCCGTCGTTCGTGATGTCCGCGAGCTTCAGCAATCAGGTGATCGCGCAGATTGAGCTCTTCGGCAACACGGCGAAGTACGAGAAGAAGGTCTACGTGCTGCCGAAGCATCTCGATGAGAAGGTGGCCCGCCTGCACCTCGGGAAGCTGGGCGTGAAGCTGACGACGCTGACGCCCGAGCAGGCCAAGTACATCGGCGTGCCGGTCAACGGTCCCTACAAGGCCGATCACTACCGCTACTAGTTCGAGTCAGTCCCGGGGGACGGGCGGCCACCGCCCGTCCCTCACGCCTCATTGATTCCGGGTACGGCGTCACCCTTTCCTGCGAGACCTACGATGTCCCTGCTGCTCTCACCCACGACGCTCGGTCCACTCACGCTCCAGAACCGCATGGTGATGTCGCCGATGACGCGCAGCCGCGCCATCGGCAATATCCCCAATGCGCTGATGGCTACGTACTACGGGCAACGTGCCTCGGCGGGGCTCATCGTCACCGAGGGCATCGCGCCCTCGCCGAACGGCCTCGGCTACGCGCGCATTCCGGGGCTCTACTCGGCCGCGCAGACAGAGGGCTGGAAGCCGGTGACCGAGGCGGTGCACGCCGGCGGCGCGAAGTTCATCGCGCAGTTGATGCACACCGGTCGCGTCAGCCATCCGCTCAACATGCCGCCGGGCGCGCGTGTCATCGCGCCGTCCGCTGTGGCGGCCGCCGGACAGATGTGGACGGATCAGTCGCAGATGCAGGATCTCCCGGTGCCCGAGGCGATGACGACCGCCGACGTGCGCAGCACCATCGAAGAGTTCGTGGTGGCGTCAAAGAACGCGGTGGCCGCGGGGTTCGACGGCATCGAGCTGCACGGGGCCACTGGCTATCTCATCGAGCAGTTCATCCGTCCGAACTCCAACACGCGGACGGACGCGTACGGCGGGTCGATCGAGCGCCGGGCGCGCTTCGTGCTGGAAATCGTGGACGCCGTCAGCGTGGCGATCGGCAAGGACCGAGTGGGCATCCGCCTCTCGCCATACGGCGTGTTCAACGACATGCCGTTGTACGAGGCCATGGGGGAGGACTACGAGTACCTGGCCGAGCAGCTCGGCGTGCGCGGGCTGCTCTACGTGCACGTCCTCGATCACTCCGCCGGCGGGGCTCCGCCGGTGCCGGATGACATCAAGGCGACGTTCCGTCGGCACTTTCCGGACAATCTGATCCTGGCGGGAGGCTATGACGCCGCGCGCGCCGAGGCGGAACTGTCTGCCGGCCGGGCGGATGCAATCAGCTTCGGCGTCCCCTTCCTGGCGAACCCGGACCTGCCGGCGCGTTTCAAGGCAGGCGCCGCGCTCAATACACCCGATTTCACGACGCTGTACACGCCTGGCGAGAAGGGCTACACGGACTACCCGGCGCTCGGATAGAGATGCTCGCCGTCGTTACAGTTCGGTCTCGCGGGACCGATTACCGTAGCGATGTTCCCGTCTGGCCGCTGGCCGGCCTCACGCTCGGTCTGGGAATGGGCGCTTCCCATCCTGACCCTGGCGCTTGCCCTGGGTCTGTCCACGGCCGCCTACCGGCTGGCCGGCGCCGCACTGCAGCGCGACGAGAAGGCACGTCTCGATCGGCTGAGCGACCGCGTGGTGACGCTCATCCAGGAGCGCGTGGGGTCGGCCCGCAAGGCGGTGCATGCCGCGCGCGCCCACCTGATGGTCGTGCCGGACGAGACGCTGACCGACTGGAAGCAGTACGCCAGCTCGGCGATGGCGGCCGTGGATTCCGGAGTCGTCGGCCTCGGCTATGTCGAGCGGATTCGACGGAGCTAGATTCCGTCCCTTGAGGCGAGGATGGCACGGGAGGGCGCCCGCACCTTCCGGATCGAACGGGCTGGCACGCGCGACTGGCTGTACGTCGTCACACGCGTCGAACCCGAGGACCTGAACAAGGGCGTGCTGGGCCTCGATGTGGGGTCCGGGAACACGCGACGGCTGGCCGCGGATGCCGCCATGCGGACCGGGACTCCGGCGCTCTCGGGACGGATCCGCATCGTGGAGGGTACGCGCGAGATCCCCGGGTTCCTGCTCTTCATGCCCGTC
>JBIKWH010000108.1:0-6369 GCA_044356435.1 Vicinamibacterales bacterium | reverse complement strand
GCGTACATCTGCGCCGCCGTCGCCACGTTGATGCAGCTCTACGCTGCCGCCTCCTCGCGTCCGTTGCCATGGTTTCCTGCCCTGCTGGTGATGACAGCGGGACTGACCGTGCTGGCCGTGGCGCTGCTGGCCAGCGCACGGCGCCAGCCCAATAGCCGCAGGGTGGTGTGGATTGCCACGCTGGCGCTCGTCGCGGTGTCCGCCCTCCACCTGGGTAACTGGCACGGAGAGTCCGAGGGGCTGGCCACGGAACTGGCCGGCCACCAGGCGTCCATTCCGCTGGCGCTCGCGATCCTCTACCAGGACTACCGCTTCGGGTTCGTAGACCTGTTCCTCAAGCGCGCCCTTTCCTTCCTGGCCGCTGTCGCCGTCGCGTATGCAGGGTGGTCGTTCGCCCAGATCACGGGCGACCTTGCCTCCTTTCCGGCGGCAGGCGTCCTGCTGGCGCTCTGGGTGACCTCGGCGCTGATGTTTCCGTGGCTCAAGCGCCGTATCTCCACCTTCGTGGACCGCGTAATCCTGCGACGGTCGGACTATGCGACCGTCGCGGAGACACTCTCTGGCGCGATCCAGGCCTGCGCATCAGAGGACGACGTCCTCGTCCACACGTGCCGCACCATCTCGGACGCCCTCGACGCGACACCCGTGACCTGGCGCACGACAGACGGCACCGTGGCCGAAGCGCACGAGGTCGCCATCCCCACCGCGGACGGCCCGTGCCGTGTCATCGCCGTCGGACCGCTTCACGGTGGCCGCCGGCTCCTCTCCGACGACTGCGTGATGCTCGACGGGGCGGCGCAGATCGCCGGACGCCGCATCGACGCCATCCGCCTGAGCGAGGAGCGGCACGGGCACGAACTGCGGGAGCGTGAAATTCAGATGCTGGCCAGCGAGTCTGAGCTGCGCGCCCTGCGTGCGCAGATCAATCCGCACTTCCTCTTCAACGCGCTGACCACCATCGGCTACCTGATCCAGCACGCCCCGGCGCGCGCCCTCTCGACGCTCCTCCGGCTGACGACGCTGCTGCGTGCCGTCCTCAAGTCCGAGGGCGAGTTCACGACGCTCGGTCAGGAGTGCCACCTGATCGAGTGCTACCTGGAGATCGAGCGCGAACGGTTCGAGGAGCGCCTGGACACCACGCTGGACATCCCCGACTCTCTCGCCCGCACCACCATCCCCGCGCTCATCGTGCAGCCGCTGGTGGAGAACGCGATCAAGCATGGGATCGCCGGCGCGCGTGACGGCGGACGCGTGGCGGTCAGCGCCGCGCTCACGCCGGACGGCCGACGGCTGCAGGTGGTTGTGAGCAACACGGGCATGCCGCTCTCGTCGGTGGGCTCACCCGACGGCATCGGGCTGCAGAACGTTGAGCGCCGACTCCGGTGCTACTACGGGGACAGGGCGACCTTCGTGCTGCGGAGCGACCCCTCCGGCCAGACGCGAGCCGAGCTGACGTTGCCGCTCGACGCGGTGCGGGCCGGTATCCCGGCCATGGAGCGCGCCTCATGACGCCGCGCACGCTGCGCGTCGTGGTCGCGGATGACGAACGGCCGGCTCGCCGCTTTCTGCTCACCCTGCTCAAGGCGTGTGCCGGCGTGGAGGTGGTCGGTGAAGCCGCCAACGGCCACGAGGCCCTGGACGCCATCGCCACGCACACGCCCGATCTCGCCCTCCTCGATCTGCAGATGCCCGGCATGAGCGGGCTCGACGTCGCGCGGACGATGCCCGCGACATCCGCGCCGCTCGTCGCCTTCGTCACGGCGTTCGACGACCATGCCATCGAGGCGTTCGAGCTCAACGCCCTCGACTACCTGCTCAAGCCTGTGGACCAGGACCGACTCGTGCGCACGCTCGCCCGCGCGCGGGCGCGACTGCAGCAGGCCGAACCCGCCGCCACGCAACCGGCGGCGCTGGCCGCCGCGCAGGCCACGATCGACGCCTCGGTGCGACGGTCATTTCTCGACCGCCTGCCGGTGCGGCACAAGGATGCGGTCGTGCTGGTCCCTGTCCGGACGATCGCCTCAATAGAAGCCGAGGGCGAACTGCTGCACATCCGCACCGCCGCCAACGACACGTACACCGTGACGCACCGGCTCCACGCGCTTGAGAGCCGCCTCGATGCCCGCCGCTTTCTGCGTCTGGGCCGGAGCACGCTCGCCAACGTGGACCACATCACGCGCGTCAACCCGATGCCGGGCAGCACCTATGCCGTGGTGCTCTCGAACGGGCAGGAGCTGCCCGTCAGCCGTATTCAGTCCCGCATCCTGCGGGAGACGCTCCTGAAGCTGTAGCCGGCGACCCAGGCGTCAGCGGGCAGGAGCCGGATGCCGCGTCCTAGAAGGCGCCGATGTTCAAGCCCAGCGTGACGCTCCGCCCGCGCGAGGGCGCGAACTGGAAGTGCTCGCGGTAGTAGCGGTCGGCCAGGTTCTCCACCGCCACGTTCAGCCCGACGCGCTCGCGCCCCCGGGTCAGGTTGATGCCGGCGCCGAGCCGGTGCACGGTGAACCCGTCGAGCGAGAGCAGGTCCTGCGCGATGCGGAACGGCGAGGTCAGCAGCGTCGGCGTTATGCGGGTCACCTCGGTCTGCCCGCGCACGCCGTATTCGGCCCACCACCGGCCACGGGGTTCGGTGAACCGCACGCCCGCCAGCACCTTCATCGGCGTGATGTTGTCGGCCGGAGCGCCGTCGAGCGGCTGGCCATTCAGCGGATTGATGCCCTTGGTGATGGTGCCGCGGGTGAAGGCGCTCGACAGGCTCAACGTGATGACACCCTGCCGCAGCACGATCGGTGACTTGGCCGAGAGCTCCACGCCGTGGATGCGCACGTCGCCGTAGTTGGTGGCCTGCACGAGCTGGCCACCGGGCGTGGTCGCCGTCGTCAGATCCTGCACGACAAAGTCCTTGTACTGATTCACGAACACGAAGGCACCGCCCGTGAGATGCGGCACGGCGAAGTGCGCGCCCACATCCACGTTGTTCCCCTGCTCGGGCTTGAGCAGGATGTTCGGGGCGATATTGCCTGCCGTCGCCGGACCCGCGTAGAGCAGCTCCTCCAGGTTCGGATGGCGATAGCTGCGGCCATAGCGGGCAAACGGGCTGAGGCGGCCACCGGCGTTGGCCACCAGGCCGATATCACCGGTGAGCGCGTTCCGTGTGATGGTCTGGCCCGCCGGGTCCGGAAGCGAGGCCGGATTGATCGCCGGCCGGGCGCCGGCTACCACCGACGCGACGTCATAGCCGGGCGTCGCCTCGGTTGTGACGTTGTAGAAGTCGCCGCGCAGACCCGCCACGAGCGACAGGTGGGACGTCAACCGCCACTCATCCTGGGCGAAGACGGCTACGTCTCGCAGGCTCGCGTTCGGCACGCGCACGGGTCGCGCCACTGACGCCGGGCCGAGTTGCACCGGTGACGGAAACACGACGGCGGCAGGGCCGCGAGCGCCGAGGGCGACCTGCCCGATCATCGACGTCGTCGTGGAGGTCAGGCGGCTGTCGCGGCTCGCATCCCGATAGAAGGTCAGGCCCGTGGTCAGCACGTGGTTGGCGGCCGGCGTCAGCACGGCCTGCAGGTCGACGCCGGGCGTGTTCACCCGCTGCGTCGTCTGCGAAAGGACGTCGAGCCGGAACACCGTGATCGGGAAGAACGCCACGGGCGTGGGTGCCGGGAACTGCACGGGCAGCAGGTTCTGCAGCTGCCGCTCGGTGCGCTGGTAGTGCCCCGTGAGCGACAGGTTCGCCAGCCACGGCGTCACGGCCTGCGCTTCGTAGCGGATCGAGGCGCGGTCCAGGTTCGAGAACGGGAGCGACGTCGTGTTGAAGAAGTACGGCTGTACGAAGTCGGGAAATCCGATGTCCTCCATCCGCCGCCGCTGATAGCGCAGGCGGACGGTGCGCCGCTCGGCGATCTTCACCAGGCCCGCCAGATTCAGGAAGTTGCCGCTCGCGCTCGAAGCCGGCACGTCGTTGCTCGTCCGTACGTAGGGCGCGTTGAACGGATCCGGGAACGCCCGAAACGCGAAGCCGAAGTTATCGTCGATCGTGTCCGCACGCGTGAGCGCCCCGGTCTGGAAGAACGGGCGCGTGTCTTCGGTGCCGAGCTTCCCTGCCGTGTAGTCGTCGTAGGCCTCGACACCGGCCTGGACCCGAAATGCGTAGCGCGGGGCGGTGACGCCGACCGTGCCGGTGCCGCGCCGGCCGTCTTCGTTGGAACTGTAGAACCCGTTGAAGCCGTAGATCCACTGCACCTGGTTCGAGAACACCGGATCGTTGGTGATGATGTTGACCGTGCCGGCCAGCGCGTCGGATCCGTAGAGGAGCGTGCCGGCGCCATTGACCACTTCCATCCGGCTCACCGCGTCGGTCGGGATCAGGCCGACCTCCGCGCCCGTCCGATCGGTCGCCTGGCGCGCGGTATTGAGCCGCTCTCCGTCCACCAGCACGAGGAGTCGCGTGGAATCGAGACCCCGCAGTCGCGGCCGGATCCCAAACGGACCGTTGCCGACAGGGGTGATGTTTGCGGTGGCCGCGAGGGCGTCCCCGGTCGACGTGGTGTTCGCCTCCTCGATCGCGGCGTGCGTGATCGACTCGACGTGGAGCGGCATCTGGCGTGTCTCGCGTTCCGCGCGCGCGGCCGTCACGCTGACCTCCGCGCTCAGGGCTCCCAGCTCCAGCGTCAGGCGCAGGTCGAGCGCCTCATCCGGCCGGGATACGAGCACCGTGCGCGCGACCTCCGAGAAACCGCTCCGGCTCACGACCACGAGATAGGTGCCGGGGGTCGCGGTCTCCAGCGCGAACCGGCCGCTGCCGTCGGTCTCGGTCACGGTCTCCTGGCCGGTGGCGACGCCCTTCAACACGACGCGCACACCCGCCATCGCCCCGCCACTGGTATCGACAACCGACCCGGCGACCGTGGCGGCGGCAGCCCAGCGACCCGCCAGCAGCGCCAGCACACCGACACACAGCACACGCACGCACTTCGTCATGACACTCCCTTGAATACCTCGCCCGTGACCATGGCGCGCGCGGCGACCCGGCCCCCTGGCGCACAGCTCGATGCCAATAGGCGATGTTACGAGGTGCGCCCCGTGAACGGAAGCGCCGTTCGTGGGCACGCCCTTCGCTACGCGGCCGGCTCCTGCTGGGTCAGGCAGTGCAGCGTCCCGAGACCCCAGACCAGGTCGACCGCGTGGATGCCGACGACCTGCCGATCCGGCATCAGCTCCGCGAGCGTGTTCAGCGCGACCCGGTCGTTCGGATCGTTGAACGTCGGCACGAGCACGACGCCGTTCGCGATGTAGAAGTTGGCGTAGCTGGCCGGAAGCCGCTGGCCGTCCATGATCACCGGCCGTGGAAACGGCAGCGTGACCACGCGGAACTCCGGGTACCCCGGCTCGGCGGCGGCCCGCTCGAGGCGCCGGAGATTGTCGAGCGACCGCGCGTGGTTCTCGTCCGCCGGGTCTTCCTCGTGCGCGAGGACGACGACGTCGCGAGCGACGAACCGGGCGATGTCGTCGATGTGGCCGTGCGTGTCGTCGCCGACGCAGCCTTCGCCCAGCCAGATCGTGCGCGTCGCGCCCAGCCACTCCGCGAACAGACCCTCGTAGTCCGCACGGCCAAGCCCCGGGTTCCGGACCTGCACGTCGCTCAGCAGCCACTCCTCGGTCACGAGGAGGTCACCTGCGCCGTTGACCTCGATACCGCCACCCTCGAGCACCAGGCGGCCGCTGCCGTCCGGACGCGCGGGCTCTACACGTGGTGCGCCGGCGATGCCCGCGATGGCCGCACCGACACCCGCGTCGAGCTGGAAGTTGTCGTACTTCGCCCAGCCGTTGAACGCCCAGTTCAACAGCGCCACGTCGCCGCCGGACGTATGCACCCCGGTCGGCGCGGAATCCCGCAACCACACGCGGTCACTGGGTACGACGTGCAGCCGCACGCGGTCGAGCCGCACATCGTGCGCCGCCAGCGCCGCGTGTGCCTGCTCGCGCACCTCCTGCGAGTGGCAGAGGACCTCGACCGGCTCGTGCGCGGCGAGCACGCGCGCGATCTCGGCGTAGACCCACGGAATCGGCCCGAGCTTGCCCGGCCAGTCGGGCTCGTGATGGGGCCAGGCGATCCACGTCGCACGGTGGGGCTCCCACTCGGCGGGCATGCGGTAGCGGCTGACCATGGTTCGGGAACGTATCGACGCGCTGCGGCGGTCAGCCGAGGTAGCGGCTGAGGATCGGGCCGTACGCGTCGATGCGACGATCGCGCAGGAACGGCCAGTTCCGCCGGACCGTCTCGATGAGGCCGGGGTCGCACTGGGCGATCAGGATCGCGGCGTCCTCGCCGGCCTCGGTAACGTAGCGGCCGAAGGGATCCGCGAC
>JBIKWH010000107.1:0-6394 GCA_044356435.1 Vicinamibacterales bacterium | reverse complement strand
TATTCTCCGAGCGGAGCTGTGACACGCTGCAGGCATTCCGCACCCAGAGCAGCACGTCTTCGCTCTTGAACGGCTTCTCGACGTAGGCGAACGCCCCGGCTCTGCCCGCCTCAAGCGCCGTCGCGTGCGTGCCGTGGCCCGAGATCATGATCACGGGCAGCGTGTCGTCCGCCGCGCGGATCGCCTTCAGGACCTCAAGGCCGTCCATGCCGGGCATCCGGATGTCGAGCATCACGGCATCCGGCCGGTCGCGCGCGACCTGCGCCAGACCGTCAGGGCCGTTCCCGGCGAGCACGCATTCGTAGCGCTCGTACTCGAGAATCATCCGCAGCGATTCGCGGATCGGCGCTTCGTCGTCGATGACCAGAATGCGCGGCATGGAGACGGTTACGGTTCTGCGTGGACCGTCCGCAGCTCCCGCTGCTGCCGGTCAGGATTGAACAGGAAGAACGTCAGCACCTCGCCCGGCCGGGCCGAGGCCACTTCGCGCCGGAAGTCGTCGACCGTGGCGGTCGCGTGGCGATTGATCTCGAGCACGACGTGCCCGCGGGCGATCTCGGCGTCCGATGCGGGGCTGAGCGGCTCCACGCGCGAGACGACCACGCCGCGCCAGTCGTCCGGCACGCGGTAGCGCATCCGGAACTCCCGGTCGAGCTCCCGCACGAAGAGGCCCAGGGCCGGTCCCCGCATGTCGAGCCGTGCACCGGCTGTCTCGCGCATTGGCCCCTCGCTCGGCCGCTCCGCCAGCTTGGCCATGAGGGACATCGCCCGGCCGTCGCGCACGATCCGCAGTGCGACGTGCGACCCGGGGCGCTTGGCCGCGATGGCGGCCTGCAGCCGGTCGTTGGTGGCAGCGGCCTCGCCCTCCACGTCCAGCACCACGTCGTAGGGGCGCACGCCGGCACGCTCGGCCGGCGAACCGGCTTCGACGTCCTGCACGAGGGCACCGTTTCCGGCGTCCAGCCCGAGCGACTTGCGAAGGTCGGCGGTCACCGGCTGAACCGTGACGCCGAGGTACCCACGCGACACGCGCCCGAACTCCAGCAGCGCCGGCAGAATCTCGCGGGCCTGATTGATCGGCACGGCGAAGCCGATGTTGCTGCCCTTCGCGGACACCGCGGCGTTGATGCCGACCACTTCCCCGCGGGCGTTGATGAGCGGGCCACCGCTGTTGCCCAGGTTGATGGCGGCGTCCGTCTGGATGTAGCGCTCAAGCGACGCGTCCGAGAGCTTCCGGCCGATGAAGCTCACCACACCGACGGTCACGGAATGCTCGTAGGCCAGCGGGTTACCGATGGCGCAGACCCACTCGCCGACGCGCAGCCGGTCGGAGTCGCCGAGGGGCGCCGCGAGCAGGGGCGTTCCGGCGTCCACCTTGAGGATGGCGATATCGGTCTCGGCATCCGCGCCCACGATGGCCGCCCGCAAGTGTCGCCCCCCTGCCAGACGCACCGTGACGCGTTCCGCGCCGGCGATGACGTGCTGACTCGTAAGGATGAGACCGGACGGATCGATGACGAAGCCGGTGCCGAGGCCCTCGCGACCTTCTTCGCGGTCGCGCTGGAACGGCCGATCGAACATGTCGGGCGGCTCGGGTAGCGACGGCCTGAGCCGGCGGCCGCCGTCCCAGGCCGGGCCGCGGGAGGTGGCGTCGATGTTGACGACGGTGGGATTGAGATGTTCGGCGACGTCGGCAAAGGAGGCCGTGCCGGCCACGGCGCCTCCCGGCAGCGGCGGCGCCGAGATCGTGAACTCACGCGGACTGGGTGGCGATGTCCTCGGAGACTCGGCCGGACCCCGTCCGCCACCGACCAGCAGCCCTACGAGAAACGCGACCGCGGCCGTGAGGCCGAGCGTGGCGATCACGAAGGGGCGCATCATCGGATCATTATAGGGAGCGGCGCGCAGCCGTGCCGCACGGGACGCGCTCAGTACTGGGCAAGGAGCGCGACGAGGGCCGCCTCATCCAGCACCGGCACGCCGAGCGCCTGCGCCTTGTCGAGCTTGCTTCCCGCCTCGGCGCCCGCCACGACGGCCGTCGTCTTCTTGCTCACGGAACCGGAGACCCGAGCGCCCAACCGCTCGAGTGCCGCCGTCGCGTCTTCCCGCGAGAATCCGGTCAACGTCCCCGTGATGACGTAGGTGCGTCCGGTCAGCGGGCCGGGAAGCGCCTGGGCGGCACGCTCCGCCTCCGGCACCTCTATCCGCACACCGGCAGCCTTGAGCCGTTCGATGAGGGCCCGGTTTCCCGGCTCGGCGAACCACGCGTGCACGGAGGCGGCGAGCACCGGGCCGATTTCGGGCGTGGCCTCGAGCTGCCCGGGCGTGGCCCCGGCCATGGCGTCCACCGATCCGAATGCCGACGCCAGCACCTGCGCCGACCGCTCGCCAATGTGCCGGATCCCGAGCCCGAAGAGCAGCCGCCACAGCTCGTTCGTCTTGCTGCGCTCGATCTGCGCCACGAGCTTGTCGGCTGACTTCTGCCCGAACTTCCGGACGATGGCCGTGCCATCCGCCTTCTGGGACTGGCTTTCCAGTGCGGCCAACGTGCCCGCATCCAGCGCGTAGATGTCCGCGTAGCCCTGCACGAGCCCCCGCGTCACGAGCTGGTCGACAAGCGCCTCGCCCAGGCCCTCGATGTTCATGGCCGCCCGGGACGCGAAGTGCTCGAGGCCGCGCCGGAGCCGCGCCGGGCAGGACGCGTTCTCGCAGCGCCACACGGCTTCGTCGGGCTCCTTGACCAGCGCGGACTCGCAGCGCGGGCAGTGGGTCGGCATCTGCCACGGCAAGGCGTCCTCGGGCCGCCGGCTCAGTACCGGGCCGACCACGCGCGGAATCACGTCACCCGCCTTCTCGACGATCACCCAGTCGCCGGCCCGGATGTCCTTGCGCGCCACGTCGTCGGCGTTGTGCAGCGTGGCGAAGGACACGGTCGAGCCGGCCACGACCACAGGCTCCAGCTCCGCGTATGGCGTGATGGCGCCGGTGCGGCCGACCTCGACCTGAATCGCATTGAGACGCGTGGTCCGCTGCTCGGCCGGGAACTTGAAGGCGATCGCCCAGCGGGGGAACTTCGACGTCGTGCCGAGCCGCTCCCGGTCCGGCAGGTGGTCAACCTTGACGACGACGCCGTCCGTCTCGAAGTCCAGTGCGCGACGTGCGTCCTGCCAATCGGCGCAGAACCGCAGCACCGCATCGATGCCGGCGCAGACGCGGCGATTCAGCTCGACAGGCAGGCCCCAGGTGCCGAGCAGCCGCAACTGCGCGTCGTGAGAGTCTGGCAGTGCCTCGCCGTCCGGCTCGACGACCACCACCTGATAGACCCATGCCCCGAGCGCGCGACGCGACACGAGCCCGGGGTCCAAGGTGCGGAGCGTCCCGGCCGCGGCGTTCCGGGGATTGGCGAACAGCGGCTCCCCCGCCTCGGAGCGCTGACGGTTGATGCGCTCGAACGAGGCCCGCGGCAGATACACCTCGCCGCGCACCTCGATGACACCGCGGTGCGAGCCCGGCAGCGTCAACGGCAGCGCACGGATGGTGCGGACGTTCGGCGTCACCTCTTCGCCGGTCTCGCCGTCCCCGCGTGTGGCGGCGCGCACCAGCGTCCCCTGCTCATAGCGGAGCGCGATGCTGAGACCGTCGACCTTCAACTCCGCGGTGTAGCCGACCGGGCCGTCCGCCTCTGTCAGGCCCAGCCCCTTCCGGACGCGCTCGTCGAACGCGCGCAGGTCCGCCTCGTCGTAGGCGTTGTCGAGGCTGAGCATCGGCTCGGCGTGCTGCACGGAGGCGAAGCCGTCGGCGATCCGGCCTCCGACGCGCTGCGTCGGCGAATCGCGCGTCACCAGTGCCGGATGCTCCGCCTCGAGCGCGCGGAGCTCTGCCATCAGGGCGTCGAACTCACCGTCCGTGATCTCGGGGGCGGCATCGACGTAGTAGCGCTCCTCGTGCCGGCGGATCTCGCCGCGGAGGGCGTCGATGCGCGCTGCGGGCTCCATCAGACTCTCGCGCCGCTGGAGAAACCGACCGACTGGGTCAGTGGTCCCGGCCGAGCACGAAGTCCGGCAGTGTCAGCAGGGCGTCGCGTTCAGGCCCGGCCGGAAACGCGTCCAGGGCGGCCTTGGCGCGGTCCGCGAACTCACGAGCCCTCGCGCGGGCGTAGTCCACCGACTGGTGCTCCGCCATCAGCGCCAGCAGACGCTGCCACTGGGCAGCCGTCACGTCGCGGCTCGAGATCACGGCCGCCACCAGGTCGCGCGCCTCCGCGTTCTCTGACTGCAGATGGATCAGCGGGAGCGTGACCTTCCCCTCCCGCAGGTCCCCCGCCACGGGCTTGCCCACGACATCCTTCGCGCCGGTGTAATCCAGCAGGTCGTCGACGACCTGGAAGGCCATGCCGATGTTCAGGCCGTAGTCCCAGAGCGCTTCCTGCTGGGCGGTGGTGATGGGGCCGAGCATGCCGCCGATGCGCGCCGAGCCCGCAAAGAGATACGCCGTCTTGCGGCGGACGATGTCGAAGTGCTCCTCTTCGCTGATGCCCGCGACACCGTTTCTGGTGAGCTGGTAGAGCTCGCCCTCAATCATCCGCAGCGTCACCTCGCAGAGCAGGCGGACGAGATCCAGCCGGTCGGGCGTGAGCGCCATCGACATCGACTTGATGTAGAGGAAGTCGCCGAGCAGCACCGTGACGTCGTTGCCCCACTTGGCGTGGACGGCCGGGCGACCGCGCCGCGTGTCGGCCTCGTCGATCATGTCGTCGTGCACGAGCGTGGCGGTGTGGATGAACTCCACGACGCTGGCGTAGAGCACGGCATCCGCGCCGCGGTACCCGGCCATCCGCGCCGCCATCAGCAGCACGGCCGGGCGCACGCGCTTGCCGCCGCCGGCCTGGATGTAGGTGCCGATCGTCGGAATCAGCGCGACGTGCGACTGGACCTGCTTGACGAACTCGATCTCGACGGCGGCCAGCTCCTCGCTGATCGGCTCGAAGAGCAAGGCGAGGGTGGCGGCGCTGGGGCTGGTGGTCGGCACAGGAATGACTTCGGATCTGACCACAGTTTCCAAGGAGCCGTCCATCACAGGATCCTCACCCGACCGGTCCGAAGAGCCGTTCGAAGTTCGTCGTGGTCTGCGAGGCCAGTTCCGCGACAGGCACGCCGCGCTCGTGCGCGACCACCTCGGCCACGTGGACGACCCGCGCGGGTTCGTTCCGGGAACCGCGATGCGGAATCGGCGAGAGGAACGGGCTGTCCGTCTCGATGAGCAGGCGGTCGGCCGGAACGATCTTCGCGACCTCGCGCAGCTCGGGCGCCTTCGGGAAGGTGGCAATGCCCGAGAGCGAAATGTGAAAGCCCGCGTCCAGCGCCCGCCGGGCCATCGCCCGGTCCCCGGTGAAGCAGTGGAACACGCCGCCGACCTCCCCCGCCGCCTCCTCCGCGAGGATGTCGAAGGTATCGGCCTCGGCCTCACGCGAGTGGATGACGATCGGCAGCCGCCGCGCCCGCGCCAGGCGGATCTGGTGGCGGAACACCTCGCGCTGCACGTCTCGCGGCGACAGGTCGTAGTGGTAGTCGAGGCCGATCTCCCCCACGGCCCGGCATCGCGGCTGCGCGTCGATCACGGCCGCCACGGCCGGACCGGACGCCGCGGGGTCGGCCGCAAAGTGACCGGCCGAGTGCGGGTGGATGCCGGTGGCACAGACGACCGCCGGCCACGCGGCAGAGACGGCCGCCATGCGCGCCACTTCGGCCGCGTCCTCGGACGCCAGGATCACCATGGCACCGGCCAGGCCCGCGGCCCGGGCCCGTGCGGTGACATCCGCGAGGTCGCCGGTGAACTCCTCCCCGGCAATGTGGCAGTGCGAATCAATCACGATCGGCTCGCCCCGGTCCGTTGCCTAGCGCACGCGTGCGCCGGGCACGTTGTCGACGGTCACCAGCACCGGCAGGCCGTCGCCTACGCTGGCGGCCAGCACCATGCCGTTCGACTCGATCCCCATCAGCTTCCGCGGCGCCAGGTTGGCGACGATGACGATGGTCCGCCCCACCATCTGCTCCGGCGTGTACGCCTCGGCGATGCCGGCCAGAATCGTCCGCGTCTCGCTGCCGGCGTCCACGCTCAGCTTCAGGAGCTTTTTCGACTTCGGCACGGCCTCCGCCTCGAGCACCTTCGCCACCCGCAGTTCGACCTTCATGAAGTCGTCGATCGTGATGTGGCTGTCGGCGCCCACGGCGACCAGACCCGCGGCAGGCGCAGTGGCGGCAGGTGCCGGCGCGACAGGGGCGGCGGGCACGGGCGCCGCCGCCGTTTCGGCCGGCGCGTTCTCGGGATTCGACATCGCTCGCAAGTCCTCCACGGTCAGTTCAATTCTCGGAAACAGGGCCTCGGTCGGACCGAG
>JBIKWH010000106.1:0-6402 GCA_044356435.1 Vicinamibacterales bacterium | reverse complement strand
CGGGGCGCCCGGCCGTTCACCTTCAGCAGCGTGCGGCGCACCTGCGCGTCACCGGGGCGGCCGTCCTCGCCGGGCGTCCACTCGATGTGGAGGTCGTACTCAAGCCGGCGCGGAAAGTCGAGGCCCGACAGGTCGGACCGCAGCGGCTGGAGCGTGACGGCTTCCACCGCCACGACTCGCTGCGCGGTGGCGTAGTACCGCTCCACATAGGCCCCGACCCTGGCCATCACGGCCGCGGCGTTGCCGGCCTGGCCCGCGGCGCGCGGACGGCTGGGCGCCACCACGAGACTCGCGGCGGCGGCACAAATAAGCGCGGTTCTGAGAAACGACATTCGCGTAAACTGGGCCCAATCCGTGGTTGAGCCAGTCTACGCCACGGCCTGCGTCGCCGACGGCGCGCATCTTGCTGAAGATGCTGCCGGCGATCGATTCGGTCGAAAAGGAGCTGACATGGCCCGGATGCGTGCACTGGTGGCGGTCTTCCTCGCAGTCTTCTTCGGGTCTGTGTTTCCAGCGGCCGCCCAGGCGGCCGATGAGCCCGACATCTCCGGCGTCTACCGCTGCGACGGTGTGAACCCGCAGGGCAAGGCCTACCGCGGCATGGTCGAGATCGTCCGCATGAACGACGCCTTCCAGCTCCGCTGGACCTTCCCGCAGAGCTCCGACGCCGCGCTCGGCATCGGCATCGTCAGCAACGGCGTGCTGGCCGTCAGCTACTACGGCGGCGACATGGCGGGCGTCGTGGTCTACAAGCTCAGCGACGACAAGCCGATGGTCGGCGAGTGGACGGTGGTCGGGTCCGAAGGCGGCGTGTTCCGCGAAACGCTGACGCGCCTGCCCGGTCACGGCGCACCGGCTGACGGCGCGCAGCCCTCGGAGCGTGCGCCCCGGCGGCCGGCCACGCTGGGCGACCCGTCCAAAGCCATCCAGGGTTGACGGAGGCGATCGTCACCAACGCCGCCGCGTTCGCGGCGGCATTCGCAGCCGGCGCAATCAACTCCGTGGCAGGTGGGGGCACGCTCCTCACCTTCCCCACGCTCGTCTGGCTGGGCCTCCCCTCCATCGTCGCCAACGCCACCAGCACCGTCGCCATCTGGCCGGGGTCGTTCGGCGGCGCCTGGGGCTTTCGCCGCGAGCTTCGGGACACGGACGCGCCGGTCCTGGCGTTCGCCGTGCCCAGCATCATCGGCGGCCTGCTGGGAGCGGTGCTCCTGCGGCGCACGCCCACCAGCCTCTTCGACGCGCTCGTCCCGTTCCTGATTCTGTTCGCGACGCTGCTCTTCATGGCGCAGGAGCCCATCCAGCGGCTCATCGGACATCGCTCCGACCGGCATCGGGATACGCGGTGGCTCGCCGGCGCGATGGTGTTTCAGTTCTTCATCGGTCTCTACGGCGGCTACTTCGGCGCCGGCATCGGCATTCTGATGCTCGCGGCGCTCGGCGTGCTGGGGATGCGCGACATCCATCAGATGAACGGCGTGAAGAACCTGCTCGCGCTGTGCATCAACGGGATCGCGGCCATCTACTTCATGTCGACGGGAATGGTGCAGTGGACCGAGGTGACGGTGATGGCGGTTGGCGCGATTGCCGGAGGGATCGGTGGTGCCGGTCTCGCGCGTCGAGCCGGACACCGGGCGGTACGATGGACCGTCATCGCGATCGGCTTCGGCATGGCCCTCTCCCTGGCCATCCGCAACTGACCCGCCACGCCGCGACCGTCGCTGCCGCCGGATTCGCGGATCCCGTCTCGCGGCCTTATGCGTGGAAGTAATCCGGCTCGTTGCCGGCGCGCCACTTGATGTTGCACCCGATGCTCGGGCGCTGCTCCGCGGGTACGGTCTCTCCGGCGAGCACACGGTCAGCGGCGGCGCGCAGGTCCGCACCGGTGACCGCGACGCCATTTCCCGGGCGGGCCCCATCGAACTGGCCGCGGTAGGCGAGCGTGCCCTTCGCATCGAAGAGGAAGAGGTCCGGTGTGCAGGCCGCCTTGAAGGCCTTCGCGACCTCCTGTGAGGCGTCGACGAGATACGGGAACGTCCAGCCGTTGGCCGAGGCCTGCCCTTTCATCCCGTCCGGCCCATCCTGCGGATGGGAGGCCAGGTCGTTGGCACCGATGGCGACGATCTGCAGGCCCTTCGGGAGGTACTCCGCGGCGAACCGGCCGACCTCGGCCTGAATCAGCTTCACGAAGGGACAGTGCACGGAGACGAAGAGCACGAGCAGCCCCTTCGCACCGGACACGTCCGCACTCGAGACGATCTTGCCGCTGTAGTCGGGCAGTTGAAAGGCCGGCAGCGCGGTACCCAGGTCCAGCATCGTTGACGGTGTGGCGGCCATGACATGCTCCTCGAATGAATCGACAGGAAGGCGCTAATTATACCGGCGCGGCGCGAGACGCTTGAGCAGCTGGATCTGCCCGGCGTGATAGAGGTCGTGCGCAATGATGCCGGAGACGAGGTCCACGATGAGCGTCTCGCCTCCAGGCGGCGCGGATTCGAGCGCCGCGTCCGTCAGTGCGTCGACAGCCGCGCGCAACTGCCGGTGCTGGTCGGTCAGCAGCGCCAGGTCCCGCTTCCACTCCACCTCCGTGCCGTGCTCGGGTCTCGGAAAGAAGTTCGAGCCGGTCAGCGGAAAGCTGGCGCGCGCCTCACCGGTGAGCCGGCGCCGGACCGTGTACTTCCAGTACGCCGCGTGGACGAGCTCTTCCCAGATGTTGTGGCGGTCAGGGGCCGGACGCCAGGCGGCCTGCCCGAGCGTGACCCGACGAAGCGAACCCCGCAGATTCGTACCGTGCCAACTGTGACCGTCGTAGGCCTGGTCAATCTGCCGGAGCAACAGGTCTACCCGAGTGCGGCTGCGCGCGGTGCCCATCGTCGCGCGCTCAGATCCGGCAGAGCCGCTCGGCGGCCGCGCGGAGCGTGGTGTCCTTCTTCGCGAAGCAGAACCGCAGCACCGTGCCCGCCGTCGTGGTGTGGAGAAACGGCGATAGCGGAATCGACGCGACGCCGTGCTCCTTCGTCATGCGGATCGCGAAGTCGCGGTCGGACTCCCCGGTGATGTCGCCGTACTCCATGAGCTGGAAGAACGTGCCCGCGCTCGGCAGCGGCCGGAAACGCGAGTCCTTCATCAGCTCGAGAAAGAGGTCCCGCTTGGCCTGGTAGAACGGGGCCAGCTCCGTGCAGGCCGGGTCGCGCGCGACCACGTCCGCGTACGCGAGCTGGATGGCGCTGTTCACGGTGAAGGTGACCCACTGGTGGACACCCTGGATCTCCTTTGTCACAGCCGCCGGAGCCGCCGTGTAGCCGACCTTCCAGCCGGTCGTGTGATACGTCTTCCCGAACGAACTGATCACGACTGTCCGGGCTGCGATGTCCGCGTCGCGGGCCAGGCTCTCGTGACGCGCGCCGTCGAACACGATGTGCTCGTAGACCTCGTCGGACGCCACCCAGGCGTCGGTGCGGGCCAGCACGTCCTTGAGCTCGCGGAGGTCCTCCGGGCCGAGCATCGTCCCTGTCGGGTTGTGCGGTGAGTTAAGCACGATGAGCCGCGTCTTCGGCGTCAGCGCCCGTCGGACCGCGTCCCAATCGATGCGGTAGTCGGGAGGCCTCATCGTGATGAAGACCGGCCGTCCGCCTGACAACTGCACGGCAGGCACGTACGAGTCGTAGGCGGGCTCGAACAGCAGCACCTCGTCGCCCGGGTGCACCAGCGCCGTGATCGTGCAGAACAGCGCCTCGGTGGCGCCGGAGGTCACCGTGATCTCGGTCACCGGGTCGTAGCGACGTCCGTAGAGCCGCTCGATCTTCATCGCCAGCGCTTCCCGCAACGCGAGCTGACCCGGCATCGGGCAGTACTGGTTGTTGGCCGCCCGCATCTTGTCCGCCACCAGGTCGATGAGCGCCGGGTCGCAGTCGAAGTCGGGAAATCCCTGGCCAAGATTGATGGCGCCGGTATCGGCGGCCAGCTTGGACATCACGGTGAAGATGGTGAGACCGGCGGGTGGGAGCTTCGAGGTCAGCGTCATCGGAGAGCGGGCGGCGGGAACGCGGCGGGACGCAGTATCACACGGAAATACAGAGTGAACCGTCGCATGACGTCATGGCTTGAACAATGTTAAGGTTTCGGGCGTCGGAGGAGACACGTGACCAGATCGGCCAGTACCGCTCTCATTGTGATCGCTGCGGCGGGTGTCGCAGCCCTGCTCGGCTCGTCGACGCCATCGGCGCAACAGGCCCCGGGCCGCTTCACGGATGCGCAGGCCGCGGCCGGCAAGGTGCTCTATGACCAGAAGTGCACCAACTGCCACGGCGGCGCGCTCCAGGGCGGCGCGCACGGACCGGAACTGGCCGGCGCCCCGTTTCAGGAAGTCTGGGGAGCCAGGACTTCGACAGACCTCTTTGCCCACATCAAGGGCAACATGCCTCCGGGCGAGGCCGGCTCGCTGAGCGACGCCGAGTACCTGGGCGTGGTCGCCTATGTGCTGAAGAGCAACGGCCATGCGGCCGGCTCGCAGGCACTGACCGCCACGTCCGCCGTTCTGCTGAAGCCAGGCGGCCCTGCTCCAGCCAGCGCCCCACAGGTCGCGCAGACCCAGGTGCCCGCGCCCGTACCCAGCGCAGACGCCGGCAGCGGCGGCCTGCCGCGCGGGCAGGACACGAACGCGATGTTCGGCGCGGCCTTCGGCAACAAGACCGTGCCGAACTTCACGCCCGTCACCGAGCAGATGCTGCTCAACCCGCCCCCGGGGGACTGGCTCCACTGGCGTCGCACGCTCGATGGGCAGGGCTTCAGCCCGCTCAAGGAGATCACGCGCGACAACGTGGGTAACCTGCGCATGGCGTGGTCGCTCCTGATGAAGGAGGGCAACAACGAGGCGACACCGCTGGTCCACGACGGCGTCATGTATCTGATCCACCCGCAGAACGCGATTCAGGCGATCGACGCGAAGTCCGGGGACGTCATCTGGGAGTACCAGAACAAGTACCCCCGCAACGCGATGACGCTCGGCGGCGCGACGCGCAACATCGCCATCTACAAGGACAAGCTCTTCCTGGCGACCTACGATGCCGCGATCGTCGCCATCGACGCGCGCACCGGCAAGGAAGCGTGGAAGACCGTCAAGGCCGACTGGGAGAAGGGCTTCACGCACACGAGCGGCCCGATCATCGCGGGTGGCGTCGTCGTCAGCGGCATCAACGGCTGCGAGAAGTTCAAGAAGGAAGGCTGCTTCATCACCGGCCACGACCCCGACACGGGGAAGGAACTGTGGCGGACGCAGACCATCGCGCAGCCGCCGGATCCGAACAGCGACACGTGGGGCAAGATGCCGCCCGAACTGCGTGCGGGATCGGACGCGTGGATTCCCGGCAGCTACGACCCGCAGTTGAACCTGTTCTACATCGGCACTGCCCAGGCCAAGCCCTGGGTGGCCGCGAGCCGTGGGATGAGCGCCAAGGACGCCGCGCTTTACACGAACTCCACGCTGGCGCTCGACCCGAAGACGGGCAAGCTCCAGTGGTACTTCCAGCACGTGCCCGGCGAGTCACTCGACATGGACGTCGTGTTCGAACGGGTGCTCATTGATGTCGGCCCGGACAAGGTGCTCTTCACCGTGGGCAAGGACGGGATTCTCTGGAAGCTGGATCGCAAGACCGGCAAGTATCTCGACCTCACGGAGACGGTCTACCAGGACGTCTACGAGCGCATCGACCGGAAGAACGGCCGCGTGCAGTACCGCACCGACATCCTGGAAGCGAAGATCGGCGACGTCGTGTCCGCCTGCCCCGGCAACTTCGGCGGCAAGGACTGGACCGCCAGCGCCTACAGCCCGGAGGCCAACGCGCTGATCATTCCGCTGCAGCAGGCGTGCGCGAAGATCGTCGGCGGCAAGGTCGAGTTCAAGGACGGCGGCGGCGGCATGGGGTCGGGACGCGGCGGCGGATCGTTCGAGATGCCCGGCACCAACGGCATGGTCGGCAAGCTCGCGGCCTACGACGTGAAGACGATGAAGGAGCTCTGGAGCGTGAAGCAGCGCGCCATCTTCCTCACCGCCGCGGTCACGACGGCCGGCGGTGTTGTGTTCGTCGGCGACCTCGACCGCTACTTCCGCGCCTACGACGTGAAGACCGGCAAGCTGCTGTGGCAGACGCGCCTCGGCGCGCCCGTGCAGGGCTTCCCCGTCACTTTCACGGCTGGCGGCAAGCAGTTTGTCGCCGTAACCACCGGCGTGGTGGTCATGAAGGCCCTCACCGGCACGCTGACGCCGGACGTGTACCAGCCGGGCGGCGGCAGCCAGCTCTACGTGTTCGAGCTGCCGGACCGGAAGTAGCATCTCCGGATGCGCGCACCGATCGCCGTGACGAGTTCCCGAGCGCGACCGCGACGCGCACCTGGTGGTCGACG
>JBIKWH010000210.1:0-4399 GCA_044356435.1 Vicinamibacterales bacterium | reverse complement strand
ATCGCCTTCTCCTCATCCCACCCATCGACCATCACGCGCTTGATGTACCACATGGCCGCGGCGCGACCGCCGCCGGCGCAGTGGATGTATGCCGGCTGGTTACCCGGCTTGACGATCTCCTTCAGGAAGTCGTCACCGACGGACAGATCGCCCTTGCCGAGGTCGAACGGCAGGTTGACGAACTTCATGCCCGCGGATGACGCCGATGCCGCTTCGGCCGCCACGTCGTTGCCCTGTTCGGTCGGCGTCCGCAGATTGAAGACGGCGGCAAAGCCCATCTTCTTCAGCTCCTTGAGCGCCGCTGGTGCGGTGGACCCGCCACAGGCGACCGTGGTCTCCAGGCGGGCGAAATTGACGACACCGTCGACCTTGTCCTTCGAGACGCTCTGTGCGGACGCGGTGCCCAGGCCGAGCGTCACGGCGAGGGCGACGGCGATTGCGATCTGAACCTTCATGCTGTGAGCCTCCAGGGCCGTCATCATAGCGCCCCGGCCCGGCGCGCGACCTACAAGCGTGTCCAGTGGCCGGGCGCGACTTCCGCGAGCGGGGGCGGGGTGGGCTCGACCGGCACGCGCGCGATCGGCGGCAGACGGCGGTCGGGGTCGAGCGACGGAATGGCGCTGAGCAGCGCCTGTGTATAAGGATGCCGGGGCTCGGCGAAGATCGCCGACGCCGGGGCCAGCTCCACGATCTGCCCGGCGCGCATCACGGCCACGCGGTCGCAGAAGTCGGCGACCAGCCGCAGGTCGTGCGAAATGAAGAGATACGTGAGGTGGAGCCGCGCCTGCAGCTCGCGCAGCAGCGCGACGACCTGGGCCTGGATGGAAACGTCCAGCGCGGACACGGCCTCGTCCAGAATGACCAGCGCCGGCTCGAGCGCAAGTGCGCGGGCGATGCCGATCCGCTGCCGCTGCCCGCCGCTGAACTCGTGGGGAAACCGCTCGCGGTGCGCAGGGTCGAGGCCGACCAGCGCAAACAGCTCGGCCACCCGCGCGTCTCTCGTGCCGGCCGTCCCGATGCCGTGGATCTCCAGCGGCTCGCGGACGATCGCGCCGGCCCGCATGCGCGGGTTGAGCGACGAGTACGGGTCCTGGAAGACGATCTGCACATCCCGCCGCCAGTGCCGGAGCCCCGTGGCGTCGAACGCCGTCACCTCTGCGCCGCGGAAGCGGACGGACCCGGACGTGGGCTCGATGAGCCGCAGGATCGCGCGGCCGGTCGTGCTCTTGCCGCAACCGGATTCGCCCACGAGGCCGAACGTCTCGCCCTCATCAATGTGGAAGGAGACGTCGTCCACGGCGCGCAGCGGGTCGATCGCCTTCCACCCTGCGCGTCTCGGGAAGTGCTTCGTCAGGTGCCGAACGTCGAGCAGCGGCGTCACGCGCGCGCTCCGGGCACGGCGGCCAGCAGCGCCTGGGTGTAGGCCTCGCGCGGCTCGCGCAGCACTGTCCGCACGGGGCCGGCTTCCACGATGAGGCCCCGGTGCATGACGACGACGTCGTCCGCCATCTGCGCGATGACGCCGAAGTCGTGCGTGATGAGCAGCAGCGCCAGGTTGTACTGCTCGCGCAGCTCGCGGAGCAGGGCCAGCACTTCCGCCTGCACCGTGACGTCGAGCGCGGTGGTGGGCTCGTCCGCGATCACCAGCGCGGGCCGGCAGGCGAGCGCCATCGCGATCACGACGCGCTGGCGGAGCCCTCCGGACAACTGGTGCGGGTAATCCCGGGCGCGTTGAGCCGCATTCGGCACGCGGACCGCGTCGAGCAGCTCGATGGCACGACGCATCGCGGCGGCGCCATCAGCCTGTTCGTGGACCAGCAGGACCTCGGCGATCTGGTCGCCGACGCGCATGACCGGGTCGAGCGCCGTCATGGGCTCCTGAAAAATGAGGGAGATCCCCGCCCCGCGGACGGCGCGCATCTCCGCCTCGGTGAGCGTGGCGAGGTCGCGGCCTTGAAAGCGGACGGTGCCCGACCGGAGGCGGGCCGTGGACGGCAGGAGCCTGAGGATGGCGAGCGCCGTGAGCGACTTGCCGCTGCCAGACTCGCCGACCACGCCCAGAGTGCGGCCGGCCTCGAGCGTGAAGGAGACGCCGTCGAGCGCGGGCCGGGCCGTGCCGTCGAAGGTGACGGTCAAGCCCGACACCTCGAGGAGCGGCGCGCTCACGGGGCTACTGCTCCCGGAACTCGCCGAAGACGCCGCGCAGGGTGTTCGCGATCTCGCCGAGCGTCGCGCGCTTCTCGACGGCCTCGATGATGACCGGCATCAGGTTGCTGCCGTTCTTCGCCGCGGCTTCCACGCGCTTGATCGCGGCGGTCCACTCGCCTTCGCTGCGGCTCGCGCGCACCTGCCGGACACGATCGATCTGCTGCTGCTCGAGCACCGGATCGATCCGGAAGACTTCGGGCTTGATCGCATCCTTCGTCTGGTACTTGTTCACGCCGACGACGACCGCGCTGGCGCTGTCGATCGCCTGCTGCGCCTGATACGCGGAATCCTGAATCGCGCGCTGGATGAAGCCGGCCTCGATGGCCGCGAGCGTGCCGCCCATCTTGTCGATCTGCGCGATGAGCGCCGTCGCCTGTGCTTCGATGCTGTTGGTCAGCGACTCCACGGCGTAGGACCCGGCCAGCGGGTCGACGATGCTCGAGACGCCGCTCTCGTGGAGGATCACCTGCTGTGTGCGGAGGGCGAGTGTGGCCGAGGCCTCCGTCGGCAGCGCGAGTGCTTCGTCCTTGCCGTTGCAGTGCAGCGACTGCGTGCCGCCCATCACGGCCGCCAGGGCCTGGAGCGTGACGCGGACCACGTTGTTGTCGGGCTGCTGCGCGGTGAGCGTGCTGCCCGCCGTCTGCGTGTGGAAACGCAGCGCCAGTGCCTTGGGGTTGGTCGCGCCGAAGCGGTCCTTCATGATGCGCGCCCACATGCGGCGCGCGGCCCGGAACTTCGCCACTTCCTCGAGGAAGTTGTTGTGCGCGTTGAAGAAGAAGGAGAGCCGCTGCCCGAAGCTGTTCACGTCGAGCCCGGCTTCCACGGCGGCCTGCACGTACGCGATGCCGTCGGCCAGCGTGAACGCCACTTCCTGCACGGCGGTCGAGCCGGCCTCGCGGATGTGGTAGCCGCTGATCGAGATGGTGTTCCACTGCGGCACTTCCCGTTCGCAGTAGCCGAAGATATCCGTGATGATGCGCAGCGACGCGCGGGGCGGATAGATGTAGGTGCCGCGGGCGATGTACTCCTTCAGCACATCGTTCTGGATCGTGCCCGAGAGTTTCTGCGAGGGCACGCCCTGCCGGCGGGCCACGGCGATGTAGAGCGAGAGCAGGATGCTCGCGGTCGCGTTGATCGTCATCGACGTCGACACGGTGTCGAGCGGGATGCCGTCAAAGAGCACGGCCATGTCCTCGATCGAATCGATCGCGACGCCGACCTTGCCGACCTCGCCCGCGGCCAGTGGGTCGTCCGAGTCGTAGCCGATCTGCGTGGGCAGGTCGAAGGCCACGCTCAGGCCGCTGACGCCCTGGGAGAGCAGATACCGGTAGCGGCTGTTGGACTCGGCGGCCGTGGCAAAGCCGGCGTACTGCCGCATGGTCCACGGCCGGCCGCGATACATCGTCGGCTGCACGCCGCGTGTGAACGGAAACGTCCCCGGGTCGCCCAGCTCGGTCTTCGGATCGAAGCCGGCGAGATCCTCCGCGGTGTAAACGCCCTTGTCCGTCTGCTGTGTGCTCACGGTGTCTCGCTGCTCTCTGGAAGTGCCGTTACGCGAATGTGTTACAACTGCCCTGTTCCTTCTCCACTCAGGAGGTAGCAGGTATGGACGATCTCACCAACCGCCTTGCCAAGGAACTGGCTGACGCCATCGCCGCTGCCGTGGCCGAGAGCCCCGCAGTCGCCGTCAGCCGACACCGTGCCCGCGAAGCCGGCTTCGATCTGCGCGTGTCGCTTGAGGCGGTCGTCGGCTTCGTGCAGCGCGCCGACGGACCCGGACTGGCCGAAGTGGCGGCGTCCGCGCGTATCGTCACCCCGGCTCCGGCGACTGAATTCACCACCAACGATCGCCGCTTTCTACGATCGCTTCGGATCGGGCTCCCGCCTCAGGCCCTGCCCTGATTCGCGACGGCCTCTGCGGCCTTCCTGATTGCGTCCTGATCGCCCAGATAGTACTTCCGTTGCGGCTGCAGGCGTGAGTCCAGCTCGTACACGAGCGGAATACCGGTCGGGATGTTCAGTTCGACGATGTCGGCTTCCGAGATGCCGTCCAGATGCTTCACGAGCGCACGCAGGCTGTTGCCGTGCGCCGCGATGACCACGCGACGGCCGGCCAGGATCTCCGGGGCGATGGTCTCGTTCCAGTAGGGCACCACGCGTGCCACCGTTTCCTTCAGGGATTCGGTGAGCG
>JBIKWH010000105.1:0-6451 GCA_044356435.1 Vicinamibacterales bacterium | reverse complement strand
GCCCAGGCCAATGGCTCCCCCGCCGCAACTGGGTGGAAGAGCGTGGAACCGGCAAGGGCCGGCAGCGCCGAGGCCGGGACGTCCGTTTCCGGTCGGAGCGCGATCAGATCTCCCGGTGCGATGACGTGGCCCGCCGGAAGCGCCACGCGGGCGTAGACCCCGCGGCGGCTGGCGGTCCTGTTGACGGACTCTGCCGGCTGACACAGTTTGCGGCCCGTGCCGAGCCGACGGACCGTATCCGCGCAGGCGTCCACGATTCCGCGCAGTTGCGCGGGTGTGCTTGAGACGGCGCGGTCGATGGCGTCCTCGTCGTCGGCCAGGACGAAGTGCCGCTCGTAGACAGCCGCCCCGAGCGCGACCGCCGCCACGGCCGAGACCAGCCCGTCGGCCGCATGGTCCGACAGGCCGACCGGACACGCCACGGCATCCGCCAGCGTCAGGAGCGCGCGGAGATTCTGTGCCTCCGGCGGCGCCGGATAGGCCGAGACGCAGTGCAGCACGGCCGCGATGGCGCCGCCCGCGTCACGGACGAGCCTCACGGCGCGGACCACTTCCGGCAGCGTCGCCATCCCGGTCGAGAGGATGAGCGGCCTGCCCGTACGCGCCAGGGCCAGCAGCAGACTGTCGTTGGTCAGGTCGCCGCTGGCCACCTTCCAGGCGTCGAATCCGGCGTCCTCGAGCATCGGGATCAGCCCCTCGGCGAAGGGCGTCGTCATGACGGACAGGCCGCGGGCGCGAGCCCGGGCCACGACGGCCGCGTGGGCGTTTGCATCCAGCTCGAACTGCGCGAAGAAGCCCTGCAGCGAAGGCGTGGAGACGTGTGCCGGTGCGGGGCACGCGGGTGCCACCAGTGCCTCCGCCGTCAGACTCTGCAGCTTGACGGCACTGGCACCGGCGGTGGCGGCCGCGTCGACCATCGCCAGGGCGCGGTCGAGCGACCCGCCGTGATTCAGGCCGATCTCGGCGATCACGTAGAGCGGCGCGCCCGCGCCGATCATCCGTCCGTTGGGATCACGCCACATGGGTCAGCTCCTGGCGCATCAGGCGTGGCGCGGCGGTCGTGAGCGTGTCCAGCCGATCGACGACAAGGTCGGCGTCGTCTGCCAGCGTGCCGGGACAGGCCGCCGTGCGAAGGCGGATGGTGCGCAGGCCGGCGCGCCGGGCGCCGCGCACGTCGGTGAACGGGTCGTTGCCGACGTAGATGGTGCGTGAGGCTGCGGAGCCGAGTGCGGCGGTAATCGCGTCGAAGCAGGCCGCCGCCGGCTTGCCGCCCCGCGTCACGTCCTCGGCGCAGAGACAGGCGTCGACCAGCGGCTCCACGCCAAGCGCGTCCAGCTTGCGTCGCTGCGTCGCGGGGTCGCCGTTGGTGAGGATCCCGACCCGCCAGCCGTCGCTGCGCAGCCGGGACAGCGTGCCGGCCATGCCGGCCGGCAGCAGGATGTCCGGGATATGCGTCCGAAAGATCTCCAGCCAGGTGTCGATGTGCCCGGCCGGGAGGCCCAGCTCCCCCGCCAGCGACTGGAACTCGCGCCCATTTCGCTCGAGCCGGGCTCGGCACAACAGGCTGAACACCCGAAGCGCGGAGACACCCTCCTGCGCCTCCACGGCGCGTGCCACCGCCCCGAACCCGCTGATGCGGAAGTGCTCGTAGGGGTAGAGCGTGTCGTCGAGGTCGAAGGCGATGCCGCGCATGGCGTTCAGTGCGCCGTGGCCAGCCGCGTCACGAACTGTGCGACCCGCGCGGCGCCGCGGCCGTCGACCAGGGCCGATGCGCGCTCCGCAAGACCCCGCCGTTTCCGGCGGTCTTCGACCAGCGCGATGACCAGCTCCACCACCCGGTCCATGTCCAGCGGGCCCTCGACGATGCCCGTCGCGGCGCCCTTGCGGACGAACGCGGCGATCGTCTCGCGCTGGGCATCGACGACCGGCACCGCGACGGTCGGGACGCCGAGCGCGCAGGCCTCATACAGGGTCACGCCGCCACCCACGACGGCGACATCCGCGCGCGCGAGCTCACGGCCGAGGCCGGGCGTGCGTCCGAGCCAGCAGACGCGGGGCTGGACACGCAGCTGCGCGTGCCCGCCGGCCGAGAAGCCGCCGGCAATCCGCACCTGAATCCGTTCGTCGGCCGCGGTGAGGGCGTCCGCGATGGCGGACGCCAGTGTGACGTTCGTGCCGCCACCGAGCGCGATGAGCACCGAGCAGGCCCCGGCCGGCTCGGCGCCTCGACGCCGCCACGACATCAGCCGCGGGTCGAGCACCGCGTAGCGCGGCCCCGCGACCAGGGTCCCAGCGGCGCGCCGGAGTGCCGGCTTTCTGACAACGCTTCCATCCACCACAAGGTCTCCTTCCAGGCATCCGATGCCCAGGTCATGCACGGTGACGACGGGTCGTCCAGCCCGGCGTCCCGCTCGAATCCAGGCGGCTGCGGCGGCCCGGTTGGGGTCGTCGACCACGAGTACGTCCCACGGAGTGTTCGCCAGCACCTGGCGGGGTCCGCCTTCCACGACCGTGCAACCCTGCGCAGCCGCGTGTCGCGCTGTCTCGGCCGTCGCCCGCAGCGAGACGACCGGCGTGATGTCGAGTGCGCGCGCCAGCGATCGGCAGCGCACGAGATGGCCGAAGCCCCGCCGCGGACCCGCGGCGGCGCGGAACAGCACCGCGGGCGGTGTCGCCCGGCGGCGTCGACGGTCAGCCGAGCGCTTCATGGAGTGCCTCGATGACGCGGTCCACCGCGCTTCCGGTCATGGCCGCCGAGAGCGGGAGCGAGAGGGTCTGGTCCGAGATCGCCTCGGCTTCGGGAAACATCCCACGCGTGAGGCCGAAGCGGTCCCGGTAGTAGGGATGCAGATGCAGTGCACGGAAGTGCACGCTGGTCGAGATGCCGCGACTCTGCAGACGGGTCTGCAGCTCATCCCGGCTGACACCGGTGACGGTTTCGTCCACCCGCACCGTGTAGAGATGGCGCGCGTGCACGGTGCCGGCCGCCGGCGCCGCAGGCCTTGTGAGCGGCAGCCCCGCGAGTCCGGCGTCGTAGGCTTCCCAGATCGCCGTTCGTCGTGTGTGGCGCGCATCGATGCGGGCCAACTGGTGCAGACCGATGGCGGCCTGAATGTCCGTCATGTTGTATTTGAAGCCCGGCATCACGACGTCGTACTGACCGCTGTGGCCCGGGGTGTAGCGGGCCCAGGCGTCGCGATCCATGCCGTGGAGCGACGCGGTGCGGATGAAGCTGGCGGCCGCTTCGTCACTGGTCGTGACCATGCCGCCCTCCCCCGTCGTGAGGTTCTTTGTGGCGTAGAAGCTGAAGCACGAGAAGCGCGCCGTGGTGCCGATGCGCCGGCCGTCGACGACGCCCTCGACGCAGTGCGCCGCGTCCTCGACCACTGCGATGCCGCGCCTGTCCGCCAGGGCGTTCAGCCGCCTGACGTCCGCGGGGCGCCCGGCGTAGTGCACCGGGATCATCGCGCGCGTGCGGTTCGTGATCGCCGCCTCGGCGGCATCCGGATCGATGTTGCCCGTCTGGCGCTCCACGTCCGCGAATACGGGCGTGGCACCGCAGTGCACGACCACATTCGCCGTCGCGCAGAACGTCAAGGGCGACGTGACGACCTCATCGCCCGCGCCGACACCCGATGCCAGCAATGAGAGATGGAGGGCGGCCGTGCAGGAGTTGACCGCGATGGCGTGCGGCGCGCCGACATAGCGCGCGAAGGCCTGTTCGAATCGCCGGACCCGCGGCCCCGTCGAGAGCCACCCGGACTGCAGCGTGGCCACAACCTCGGCGATCTCCTCCGGCCCGAGCGCCGGTGGCGCAAAGGGCACCGGGGAGGGCACGGCACGCAGGGTCGTAGCGCGAAGCGCGGTTGACGGAGACGGCATGGCGACACAGGTCGAGTCGCAAGCCGGATGCCAAGTCTGAGGGCCCCCTCAGACACGTCGCTCCAAGCGGGAATCGGCGATTTCCGCCTGATCGTGAATCCGGGCCTGGCGTGACACCGACACCCTGTCGGCTATCCGGCTCCTTTCCGGTTCAAGAGGTGGGCCGGCCGTCCGATTACCTCCCCGAGGCTTGGGCATTCCGCCCCGGCAGTGCCGGCAATGGACGCCGGACATCTTTTCACGGAGGAAGCAATGGGATCCTTTTCAGTCGTCAGCAACATCGCCGCGGCGAACGCCACGGCGAACCTTCAGGGCACGCAGGTGGGCCTGAACAAAGCACTCGGCCGGTTGTCCAGCGGCTACCGCATCAACTACTCCGGCGATGACGCCGCGGGTCTGGCGGTCGCCAACGACTACCGCAACAAGGTCACCATCCTGAACCAGGGCATTCGCAACGCCAACGACGGCATGTCGAAGCTCCAGATCAAGGACGGCGCCCTCTCCAACATCTCGACCCTGCTCGACCGGCTGGCCACCCTGGCCACGCAGGCGGGTTCGTCGAGCAACGGCGTCGACATCAGCAAGCTGTCGGACGAATACGGCAAGATCATCGAGGAAATCGACCGCGAGGCCACGGTGGCCGGGCTCGACTCCGACGAGGACTTCTCGGTGTTCGTCAGCTCCGAGAGCGTCGCCTCGGACGGCGCGGTGAGCGACACGATCGGCGCGGCGGGCAGTTCCGACCTGGGTCTGTCGGCGTCCAGCTTCACCGACGCCGAAGAAGCCCAGGACGCCCTGGCCGAGGTGCAGAGCGCGATCTCGAGCCTCGGTGACGTGCAGAACACCGTCGGCACGCTCCAGAATCGTCTGTCCTTTGCGATGACGCTGGCGCAGTCGCAGATGGTCAACAACAAGGCCGCCGAGAGCCGCATCCGCGACGCCAACATCGCGGAGGAATCGGCGTCCATGGCGAAGTTCAACATCCTGACGCAGGCCGGCATGGCCGCCCTGTCGCAGGCCAATCAGTCGAACCAGTCGATCCTCTCCCTGCTCCGGTAACAGGGACGTCGGCGAACGGTAAGGGCGGGCGGGATGCCCGAGGGTCGGATACTCCCTCGGCTCCCGTCCTGTCTTTCCGACCTGGCCCGGTTCTCGCTTACACGGCAGCGTGACCCTCCACGGCGGGGGGCCGAAAGGAACACGGACCGTGGGTTCTCCCGTCAGCATCAGCGGCTTCAACGGCATCGATTTCGGCGGCCTCCTGGACGCCGTGATGACCCAGGAGAGCCAGCCGCTCCGGCGCCTCGAATCCCAGCAGGACGACATCAAGAGCCAGAACCAGATTCTGGCCGGTCTCGTCAGCAAGCTCGGTAAGGTGCAGGATGCCGCGGACAGCCTGGCCGACGCGGATTCTCTCCAGATCCTGAAAGCCACCACCAGCGACGACACGGCCGTCTCGACGACAGCCGGTGACGGCACGGCGACAGGCAGCTACGACGTGGTGGTCACACAGCTCGCGCTGGCGCAGGTCACGGCCACCAACTCCACCGTGGCGTCCACGGACACCGTCGTCGCCAATGCCGGCTCACTCACGCTGACGCGAGATGGCGGGGATCCGGTCGTCATCTCGCTCACGGGCGACACCACGCTCGAGGAGCTCACGGATCTGATCAACGACGCCGAGGATGTCCCCGTCCGGGCCGCGATCGTCCGATCAGCGGCCAGCGCGTACCGGCTCGTGCTGACCAGCACCGAGACGGGACTCGAGAACGCCTTCACGATCACCAGCACCCTCAGCGGCGGATCCGGCCTGACCTTCACCGACACGGACAACGACGGGACGAGCGGCGACAGCGCGCTCGACAGCGCCGTCACGGCTCAGGACGCGGCGCTGACGGTGAACAACATCTCCGTCACCAGCGCGACCAACGTGGTCGACGAGGCGATCCCCGGCGTGGCCCTCACGCTCCGCAAGGTCGACGCCGGCGCGACCATCAGGATCGAGGTCACCCGCGACACGACCGCCGCGAAGGCCAAAGTGCAGACCTTCGTCGACGCCTACAACGCGGTGCTCAGCTTCTTCGATGATCAGCGCACGGCCCAGATCGCCGGCAAGACCAGCGTCGCGCGCGATCCCCTTATCCGTGGCCTTCAGAACTCGCTCCGGAGTGCGCTCTTCGACTCGTACGGAAGCGGTGCGCTGACGCAGCTGGCCGGACTCGGCATCTCCTCAACCGCGGCCGGAAAGCTGCAGGTCGACGGGAAGGTCTTCGACGCAGCCGTCAACGCCGACCCCACCGCCGCCCAGACCCTCTTCGCGGGCACCGGCGAGGAGGGTGCCTTCGGCGCGTTCACGACGCTCATCAAGGACTACACCCGCTCCGGCGGACTTGTCGCCACGACCAGAACCCGGATGACCGACCGCGTCTCGGAACTCGGACGCCAGATCGACTCGATGACCACGCGCCTGGAGCAGCAGCGGCTGACGCTTCAGCGTGAGTACAGCGCCGCCGACCAGGCCATGTCGCGCCTGAAGAACCAGCAGACTCAGCTCGCCTCGTTCGGCTTC
>JBIKWH010000104.1:0-6465 GCA_044356435.1 Vicinamibacterales bacterium | reverse complement strand
ATCAGCGCTGTATCGTCGAACTCGCCCACCACGTTCGGGTGGATGTCATGCGTGTCGAACCACTGCTCGATCGCGCGGCGCATGGCGTTCTGCGGTGTCGGCAGGAGCATGGGGGCGCCGTTCAGGGAGCCCGGGAAGCGACGGCGTAACGTCCGAGCCAGATCTCCTCCGGCGAAGAAGGACGTCCCCGACTCTCCGAGCAGGTGGCTGAAGGCCTTGACCCGGATGTGCGGTGGGGCGGGAATGTCGGCGATCACGATGTCCAGCGCGTGGCGGGCCAGATCACCCAGGAGCGTCTCGGTGGCGTCCTCCCGACACAGAAGGCGAAGGGCCACGCCGCTCGACAACGCCGGCTGAACCAGCCTGTGCACGATCAGCTTGGGGACAGCATTCGCCACGCCGATGGTCAGCATCTGAGGGCGCCCGCCGGACGGCCTTCCCTTGATGGCATCGAGCAGTTGACGCCCGAGACCGAAGATCTCGTCGGCATACCCGTAGACCAGCCGGCCGACCTCGGTAAGCACAAGCCGCCGGCCCTGTCGTTCGAAGAGCTTGTCGCCCAACGTCTCTTCGAGCAGCCGGACCTGGGCACTGATGGTGGGCTGGGCGAGTCGAAGCTTCTCGGCGGCGGGCGACACACCGCCCTCGCGCACGACGGTCCAGAAGTAGAGCAGATGGTGGTAGTTGAGCCATTCCATATTGGTAGTATCCGACGCTTGGTAGTATCTGATGCCCCGGCGCGGGCGCGGCGCGACGAGATGCGCGACGCCTCGACCGCTGGGTCGCAACGAGCGAAGCGATGTTGCTTGCTGTCCAGGATTCGCCCACGCTCGAAACGAGCGGAACGCGAGTTTCGGCGTGACGGAAGCCGGCGGTGGTGCGCCTCGGGGGATTCGCCCATGCTCGCGATGAGCGGAACGCGAATCGCGGCATGGCGGAAGCCAGCAGGGCCACATTCCGGCGAAGCCGGAATGGTGCGCCCTGCAGGATTCGAACCTGCGACCTCCTGGTTCGTAGCCAGACGCTCTATCCAGCTGAGCTAAGGGCGCGCGGGGGGATTGTGCATGCCCCCTCTTGGGATCATGGGGGCGCGCACAGAAGTGGAATTATAGCCTGATAACTGGTCCGGGACGAACTTTGCCCGGTCCGTGTACGCTCTCTGCCATGGCAGATCCCGTTCAGGCCACCGTGGAATCCATCGGCATTCCGGTGGCCACGCACCACATCTTCCTCTGCACCGACCCGAAGACGCCGAAGTGCTGCGAGGGTGCCCGGAGCCTCGAAGCCTGGGACTACCTGAAGCGCCGGCTGAAGGAACTGGGCCTCTCGGAGAAGGGCGGCGTGCTCCGGACGAAGGCGGACTGCCTGCGGATCTGCGCCGAGGGTCCGGTGGCGCTCGTCTACCCGGAGGGCACCTGGTACGGCCGCTGCGACCCGCCAGTGCTGGAGCGCATCATCCAGGAGCATCTGGTCGGCGGCCGCATCGTGACGGAGCACGTGATCACGGAGCATCCGCTCCCGGTGGCCGGCCAGTGAGTGTCTCGGAGCACAGAGCGGCCGCGCCGGCATGCGTGGGCGTATTCGTGCTGACGGTCAGCGACACCCGCACGGAGGCCACGGACTCAGCCGGCCGCGCGATACGCGACCTGCTCACGGCCGACGGGCACACCGTCGCCGGCAGCCGCATCGTGAAGGACGAACCGGTGGACGTGCTGGCCACGGTCGAAGCCGCGCTGGCGGATCCCGCCGTCCAGACGGTCATCACCACGGGCGGAACGGGGATCACCTCGCGCGACGGCACGTATGAAGCCGTGGCGGAACTGCTCCAGAAGCGGCTCGACGGCTTCGGCGAATTGTTCCGTTCGCTCAGCTACCAGGACATCGGCCCTGCCGCGATGCTCAGCCGGGCCGTAGCCGGCACGGTGGGCCGGAAGGCCGTCTTCGTGCTGCCCGGTTCGGAGCACGCGGTCCGCCTGGCGGTCACGAAGCTCATCCTGCCGGAACTCGGCCACATCGCGCAGCAGCTCGCCAAATGACGGGCACGCGCATGCGCCCGTTCGGGCAGACGATTCCGCTGGACGAGGCGCGCCGCATCATCGACGGTGCGATTCATCCGATTGCGCGCACGGAACTGGTGCCGCTCCACGAGGCCGGCGGCCGGGTGCTGGCGGTGGACCTGGTAGCCCCGGGCGATGTGCCCCCGTTCACCCGCGCCGGCATGGACGGCTACGCGGTGCGGGCGGCCGACACCACCGGCGCCTCGCGCGATGAACCTCGCCTGCTTCGCGCCGTCGAGCAGGTGTTCACGGGGCAGATGCCGGGCCGCGCGGTGGAGCCGGGCACGTGTGCCGAGATCGCGACGGGCGCGCCGATGCCCGATGGTGCGGATGCCGTCGTGATGGTCGAGGAAACAGTACGCCTCGCCGACGGCACGATCCGCATCTTCAGCGCCGTCTCGCCAGCGCAGAACGTGGGCCGGCAGGGCGCGGACATCACCGCCGGCTCCACGGTGCTGACCGCGGGCACGTATCTGAATGCGAGCCGCGTCGGCGCGGTGGCCGCCATCGGTGCCAGCGAGGTGAGCGTCTACGTGCGGCCGCGGGTGGCCATCCTCTCGACGGGCAACGAGATCGCCGAACCGGGCCGGCCGCTCGAGCCCGGCCAGATCCACGACATCAACCGCTACACGCTCACGGCGCTCGTGGCGGCACACGGCGGTCAACCGGAGGCCGGCCGGGCCGCGGCCGACCATCTCGACGACCTGCGCCGCGCCCTCGATACGGCGATGGACGCCGACATTCTGGTGTTCTCGGGCGGCAGTTCCGTCGGCGAGCGCGACCTGCTGCTCGACGCACTCGCGAGCCGGGGTCAGGTGCTCTTCCATGGCATTTCAGTAAAGCCGGGCAAGCCCATGGCGTTCGGCGTGGTGGGGGGCAAGCCGTTCTTCGGCATGCCGGGTTATCCGGCCTCGTGCCTCTCGAACGCGCACATCCTGCTCGTGCCGGCGCTTCGTCACATCGCACGGCTTCCGCCGGACACGACGCGCACGGTCACCGTGCCGCTGGGGCGCCGCGTCCAGAGCGTGGCGGGCCGCCACCAGTTCCTCTCCGTGCGCCTCATGGACGGGCAGGCATTGCCCGCCTTCAAAGCCTCGGGCGACATCACCAGCCTCGCGCTGGCGGACGGCTACATCGAGATTCCGATCGACGTGGAGACCGTCGACGCAGGCACTCCGGTCGTCGTGCACCTGCTGTGATCCGGCTCCGCTCCCTCGCACTCGACCTCACACCGCTCACGACCTCGCGCGATTTCCGGCTGCTCTACACGGGGCAGTTCGTCTCGATGTTCGGGTCGGCGGTGAGCTACGTGGTGCTGCCGGTGCAGATGTACCAGCTCACCCGCTCACCCTTTGCGGTGGGCATGCTCGGCGTGGCGGAGTTCGTGCCGATGCTGGTGCTGGCCTTCGTGGGTGGTGCGCTGGCCGACTACGTGGACCGCCGCAAGCTCATCGTGTGGGCCGAAGCCGGGCTGGCGCTGTGCACGGTGCTGCTGGCGGTGAATGCGTCGCTGCCGTCGCCCCGCGCCTGGGTGCTCTTCGTGGCCGCGGCGCTGATGGCGGGACTGGGGGCGATCCACCGGCCCGCGCTCGAAGCGCTGACACCGCGCCTGCTGCCGCCCGAGCAGATGCCCGCCGTGGCCGCGCTCAACATGACGCGCTACAGCTTCAGCCACATCGTCGGCCCCGGCATCGCGGGCATCGTGGTGGCGACGGCTGGCGCGGCCCCGGCGTTTCTCATCGATGCCGCGACGTTCGTAGTCGCCGCGGTCACCATGCTGCTGATCAGGACGGTGCCGCCGCCCGTACAGACGGACCGCCCGAGCCTCGAGAGCGTCGTCGAGGCCTGGCGCTACGCGAGCCGGCGGCAGGAGCTGGTCGGCACTTACGTGCTCGACATCGTCGCGATGTTCTTCGGCATGCCGATGGCGCTCTTCCCTGCCATCGCCGAGCAGTTCCCGGGCGCGTCGGTCGGCTGGTTCTATTCGATGATGGCCGTCGGGCCGCTCGTCGTCAGCCTGACCTCGGGCTGGACCGGGCGCGTGCAGCGGCACGGGCTGGCCATCACGCTGGCCGTGGTGGCCTGGGGTGTGGCCATCGTGGGCTTCGGCCTCGCGACGAACCTCTGGCTGGCGCTCTTCTGCCTCGCCGCCGCGGGGGCGGCCGACAGCGTGAGCGCCACCTTCCGCATGACCATCTGGAACCAGACGATTCCCGACCGCCTGCGCGGACGGATGGCGAGCATCGAGATGCTGAGCTATCTCACCGGCCCGTATCTCGGCAACGCCGAAGCCGGGCTCGTGGCCGCCGCGGTGGGGCTCCGCGCCTCGGTCGTCTCGGGCGGCGTGCTGTGCATCGCCGGGGCGGGCGTGGCCGCCCTGCTGCTGCCGCGGTTCATCCGCTACGACGGCCGCGAGGGCATCCGCCGCAAGCAGGACGAGGACGCCGCTGCCGCAGCGTCCGGAAGAACACCCTGAGGTCCTCGACGTAGCCGTCCGGCCCCGACCAGGCGGGGGGGGCGTGCAGCGAGACAATCTGGTGACAGAACCACTGCCGGCGACGGTTGGTGCCGATAATCCAGGCATGCCAGACACGTCGCGACGGACCTTTCTGACCCGAGCCGGTGCCACATCCGCCCTGCTGGCGCTGGCGCCCGAAGCTCATCCGTGGCTCTCTGCCGCCGGCGGCGACATCACGATTGCCGCGTCGGCCCGGATTCCGATGCTGCGGGTGCTGGGCCGCACGCTCTCGGACAACGTCCTCAAGCTGTTCAGCGTGCTGGGCGACTCAGTCAACAACCGGATCTACGTCGCCGGCATCATGACGCGCCACATCGGCGTGTACGACGGCACGACGCACGCGGTGCTCGGCACCGTGGACACGGGCATCGTGGGTAACTCCTACAAGTACATGGCGCTCGACACGACAGCCAACCGGCTGTACGTGCACGATGGGCTGAACCACATCCTCGTGGCCGTCAATCTCTCGACCGGCCAGGTGACCGGCCCGGTGTCGGTGCCGCCGCTGACCTGGGGCATCCTCGCGGACGAAAGCCGCGGCCTGCTCTACGTGCTGGCACCCGAGTCGCCCAACTTCCGCATCCTGGACGGCGCGACGCTGCAAACCGTTGCCACCAGCACCGCGATGGGCACGACCGTCACGTCGATGCTGCTCGACCGTGCGAGTGACTCCGTCTGGGTGATGGATCAAGCCCCGGGAACGGGTCGGATCTTCCAGTACAACCTGGCGAGCCGGACCGTCACGAGCACGATCTCGTTCGCGCTCCTCGGCCAGCAGCGCGCCACCGCTATGGCGGGGCGCACGCCGTCGGGCGCGTTCTGGCTCCACGTGCCGGGCCGCGGGATTCTCCGTGTCTCCAGCGCCGGACGGATTGAGCAGACGCTCACACTGCCCGCCCTCACGTTCGAGAACATGGTCTACGACCCGGATGCCGACCTGCTCTCGGTACTCTTCCAGGAAGGCGTCGCCGAGGGCGAGGTGGCGGCGGTCGGCGCGCGCCTGTGGCGCTACGACGGGCGAACGTGGGCCGAAACCTCGGCGTTCGGCGCGAAGCCACACCTGATCTCGCTGAACCGCGCCACGGGCCGCATCTACGCCGCCTCGGGTGATGAGTCCGTGGTCTACCACACCACCCGCGAGAGCGGCGTGATGACGTCGTTCCGCGTGGGGGACAGCGTGGAGCACGTGCAGCCCACGCCGGGCGGCCCGCTCTACATCACGAGCCGCCTCGGCGGCAGCTACCTGACGGCCTACACGCCGGAAACGGGCGCGGCGGAGACGTTCACGGCGGGATTCTGGCCGACGGCGCTGGCCTTCGACCCGGCCGGCCGCTACCTCAGCGCCGTGAACGCGTGGGACCGCACGATCTCGCTCTTCGAGCACCCCACGCACCGCCTGCTCCAGACGACCAGCCTCGGCATCCCACGGGGGACCACGGACCGGCTGCCCGACATCGCCGTGGACTTCACGCGGGGCAGGGCTTATGCGGCCTATCCCGAGTTCGGTGTGGTCGCCGTCGCGGACTGGGTGGCGAACCGGCCGGTCACCACGCTCGCCCTCTCCGGCTTCACCGCCGGCGATACGGGCGGAGGGCCGCACCACATCCAGGTCGCCGTGAGCGAGAGCCACGCGCGGCTGTTCGTCTATGCCCCGTCCCTGCGGCGGCTGGAGACCTACGACATCAGCGGCAGCACGCCGAGCCGCATCGGACAGGCCACCACGCCGCTCGAAACGGGAGACGAGGGCCACGCCTGGAAGACGCTGTTCGTGGACGCCGCGCGGGACCGCGTGTTTGTGGGGCCGAACGTGTACGACGCCCGCACGGGGCGCTCCGTCGGCATTCGGGCCTCGGTGGGCGACCGACTGTTCGCCAGTGATGACGCCCGGTC
>JBIKWH010000465.1:0-4102 GCA_044356435.1 Vicinamibacterales bacterium | reverse complement strand
CAACGCACGACCTTGCGCACGGCCCTTCTGGCCGAGCCGACGATCGCCACCGCGGTCGCGAACCGCGACGACGGTGCAATCACCGTGTGGTGCAACGGGGCCAGCGCGACCGACGCATGGCTCGCGGCGGCAGACCAACGTGCACTGTTCGAAGCCATCGATCTGACCAAGTACGACGCGCTGACGGGCGGGAAGAGGGCCTCGTGGGAACTGCTGGCGCGCAACGTGCCGATCGACATAGGCCGCGGAAAGATGCGGCAAGCGGTGCTCGACGTGTGGGGCGCGACAGACTCTATCGCCGTGCTGCAGGCGCTGCGGGAAAAAGCGACCCGGTGTCAAGTCATCCTCGGCGGGACGACGCGTACCACGAACACGGTCTCGGGTCTGGATCGGAATTACCCGTTCCCCATCTCGCAGTTTCAGATCAGCACCGTTCTGAACGCGAACTGATGGCCAACGAAGCGAAAAAAGTCTACGGCACGCAGTGGACGCTATCGTCCGGCTCGGACACTGCGATCGCTTCGGCGGCCGTGGGGACGCCTGCCGGCGCGAGCAATCCGTATTCGTCGACGCAGACGGGGGACTATCCGAACCTGGAGCTGGTGTTGACCACGGGGTTCGGAGCGACGCCGACAGAAAACGGCACTGTGGACGTGCACATTGTTCCGCACAACGTGGACGGCACCACGGATGCGAGGGACATTGATGCGACGTATCGTCCGTACTACTTCGCGTCGTTCGTCATCGACAACACGTCGTCGTCGGCGACCTACGTCTGCTACGCATTCGATGTTCCGAAAGACGGAAAAGTGATGCTGTACAACGGCTGCGGCGCGCAGATCTCTGCGAATTACACCCTCAAGGCGCGGCCCGTTACCTTGGGCCCAGCGTAACTCGGCATGGCGATTTCCTTCGAGGTCGTTCGTCGCGCGTGGTCGCGGCAGCCGCTGGCATACGCGAGGGCGCAAAGCGGTTTCCGATGGGATGTGCTGGTCAATCAAGCCGCGCCGATGGTCAACGCGGCTACCAGACAGCGCGTGACGCCAAGAGGCGCGGCGCTGTCGAGCAATGGGTTTGTCGGCCGAAACTGGTACGGCGTGAACGCGCTAGAACAGATTGCCGCGCCCTTGCCGACCACGGCGACCGGGTATTCGTTGCTGTGGGTGGGGCCGATGAACGTATCCAACACCGGGACGCCGGTCTCGGTGATTCGAACGACAGGTGGCGGTGTGCGATTCGAGCCCTACACCACGCCTGGCGGTGCATACGTGACCGCAACGCACACGGGAGTCGCGTCGCTCAATGTGCCGGGCCCTTGGTCATGGGGATTCGATGCGCGGCCGTGGGTTGTGCTGGTTTCCTATGACGGCACGACGGCAACGGTGGAAGTGCGAACGCCAAATGGCGAATACGGCGTCGCGACGACGACGGCCAGCATGAGTTCCGGCACGGGCACGATTGATCTGTCGACGTCGTCCGGATCGTTCGGTGCGTACGTCGTGGGTTACGCCTGCCGGCCAATGCCGCGAGGCCTGCGGCAACGGCTGCTGAGCAATCCGTGGCTCGCGTTCGATGCGGCCGACGATCCGTTGTTCGTCGATGTTGGCGGCGGAGCGGCGACGCTGGTGGTCGCGGATGCGCTGCAGGGGCATCTCGCCGATAGCATGACTTTGACGCAAGCGCACGTCCTTGCGCTCGCTGATGCTACCCAGGCGCACGTCGCAGATGCCGTGACGTTAACCCAGGCGCATGCCCTGGCCGTGTCGGAGGCCGTGCACGCGCACCTGGCCGACGGGGTGACGCTGACCCAGGCGCACGCCCTGGCCGTCGCCGATGCCGTGCACGCGCACGCCGCCGAACAGCCGACGCTGTCCACGGCCGGCGACCTGGTCCTCGCGGACGCGCTCCACGCGCACGCGGCGGACGGCGTGACGTTGTCCCAGGTGCATGCGCTGGCCGTGTCCGATGCCCTGCACGGTCACGCCGCGGACGGTATTGCGTTGACCGGGCTGGGTGATCTGCAGCTGTCCGACGCAGTCCATGCGCATCTTGCCGATGCGCTGTCGCTGTCGCAGGCGCACTACCTGGTCGTGTCGGACGCAGTGCATCAGCATCTGGCCGATGCATTGTCGTTGGGAATCCCTGGCGCAGGCGCCGTGAGTTCGGATCGTGTCCTGGTCGTTCGGGCCGCGGGTCGGACCTTGGTGGTGCTGCGTGCGTCGCGGGTGCTGTCTGTGGCTCCCGCGGGTCGTTCTCTCTCGGTGCACTGATATGCGGATCATCATCGATTCAACGGCGCGGATCGGCCGAAACGAGTACGTCGCCGGCGAGTTGCGCATCATGCAGTCCGACCAGGCGCAAGCCGACGCAGCCGTGTTGCTCGCCAACGGCTGGGCGCACCTCGAGGGCGCTGTGGCGACCGACCCGGCGCCGGCCGCCCAGGTGACGCTGGACATTCACTCGGCCGCAGCTGGCCAGAAGACGACGGAGATCTGATCGATGGCGAAATTCGCGAACGATGCCGTGATGGACGCCGCGTTGAACGAGGTCAAGAACAACGCGAACCTGATGATCGCCTGCAGCGCGCAGCCGACGACCCGCGCGGAAGCGGTGACGACCTACGCGCTGGCCGACGTGGCCATGTCAGGCACCGACTTCACACTGGCCAACGGTGACACGAGCGGTCGCAAAGCGACAGTCGCGGCAAAGTCGACAGTGACGGTCGACACCTCCGGCACGGCCAACCACGTGGCGCTTGTGGACGGCAGCCGGCTCCTGTACGTCACGACGTGCACGTCGCAGGCGCTGACGTCTGGCAATACGGTGAACTTCCCGGCCTGGGACATCGAGATCGCGGACCCGAGCTGATGACGGCTTTTCTGCGGGATGCCGCCGGGGACTACATCGTCAAGGACCCGGATGCCGTGCTCGACTACTCGCTCGCCTGGGACGAATGGCTGGACGGGGACACGATCTCGTCGGCCTCGTGGACGGTGGCTTCCGGCCTCACGAAAGGCGCTGAGTCCATCAACTCCGGGGCGGTCACGTTGAACGGCGTGCCGCGGCCCGCATCAAGCGTGACGACGGTGTGGCTGTCCAGCGGTACGGCGGGCACGAACTACACGGTCACCTGCCGCATCGTGACGGCGGCGGGCCGGACCGAGGACCGGTCGTTCCAGGTGAGGGTGGCGGCACGATGAACGTCATGCAGGCGGTGCGGCAGCGTCTCGGCCGGTTGATTGCCGGCGAGCCGTCGCCGTTCATGGACCCGAATGCCGAATGGGTGTTTCCGGGGCGACGCAACGCGAGCGGTGTGCGTCTGGAGGGCAATGCGGCGCTGAGTATCGCGGCAGTGTGGGCGTGCGTCCGGGTGATCTCGGAAGCGATGGCGGCGCTGCCGGTACACGTCGTCGAGCGGCGCGGCGATCGTCGCGACGTGGTCGAGACGCATCCGGCCGGATGGCTGCTCAGCGTGTCGCCCGACGAGGTGATGCCGGCCACGGCGTGGATCGAGGCGATCACGGCGCACGCCCTGATGCGCGGCAACGGGTATGCGTCGATCCGGCGGCGGGAGAACGGCGAGCCCGTCAGTCTGCATCTCGAGCTGCCCGACCGTGTGCGCGTCCGCCTGGCCGAGCCGGGGGAGACGATTGGCGGCATCGTGCTGCGGGCGGGCGAAGTCGTGTATGAAGTCCAGACCGATGGCGGCGAGACGCAGCTGGTGCGCGGTGGCGACATGTTCCACTTTCGCGGGCTGGGGTACGACGGGCTGCAGGGCTACTCGGTTGTCGAGTTCGCGCGGCAGAGCATGGGCATGTCCTCGGCGTTGGAGACGTTCGGCGCGTCGTTCTTCGGCAAGGGTGCGCGTCCGGCTGGCGTGCTGGCGACCGACCAGGCGCTCAAGCCCGAGCAGGTCGAGCAGCTGCGAGATCAGTGGGAGAAGGCCCAGGGCGGGCCGCGCAACGCGCAACGGACGGCCGTGCTGGGCGGCGGCCTCAAGTGGATGGCGGTCGACGTTCCGCCGGAGGAGGCGCAATTCCTGGAGTCGCGGCGCTTTCAAGTCCTGGAGATCTGCCGCTGGTTCCGCGTGCCGCCGCACATG
>JBIKWH010000103.1:0-6484 GCA_044356435.1 Vicinamibacterales bacterium | reverse complement strand
GGACCTGACCTACAACACGGACTTCGCGCAGGTGGAGGCCGACGAGCAGCAGGTGAACCTCACCCGCTTCAGCCTCTTCTTCCCGGAGAAGCGCGAATTCTTTCTCGAGAATCAGGGCGTATTCAGCGCCGGCGGTGGCGCGTCCGGCGACGTGCCGACGCTCTTCTACAGCCGGCGCATCGGTCTCAGGAACGGCCTGGCCGTCCCGCTCATCGGCGGCGGCCGTCTGACGGGTCGCGTGGGTCCCTATGTGATCGGCCTCATCGACATCGCCTCCCGTGCGGATGCGGCCACGGCGAGCCCCCGCACCAACTTCGGCGTGGTCCGGGTGAAGCGCGACCTGCTCAGGCGAAGCAGCGTGGGCCTCATGGCCACGCACCGGTCCGTCGGGGAAACGCGGGCCGGCGGCAGCACGCTCGTGGCAGCGGACAGCACGCTGAGCCTGTTCCAGAACGTGAACATCAACGCTTACTGGGCACGGACGGACGGAGCGGGCACGACGGGGGATGGCACGAGCTACCGCGCCCAGCTCGACTACACCGGCGACCGCTATGGCGTGCAGGCCGAGCACCTGCTCGTGGGCGCCAGATTCGACCCGGCCGTGGGGTTTGTGCGCCGGCCCGACATGCGGAAGACACAGGGCTTGTTCCGGTTCAGCCCGCGCCCGAAGAACGCGAGGCGCATCCGGAAGTACTCGTCCACCGGCTCCTACCTCATCGTCGACAACACGCGCGGCCGACGCGAGTCAGAGGCGGGCCAGGCCGTGGCCGCCATCGAGTTCCAGAATGGCGACCGTCTGGCGGGCACCTACAACCACACGTACGAGTTTCTGCCGCGGCCGTTTGCCATCGCGCGTGGCGTGACGTTGCCGGTGGCAGGCTACGCGTTTGACGATGCCCAGGCGTCGTTCACCCTCGGACAGCAGCGCACGTTTTCCGGCACGGCCTCGGTGCAGGCAGGGTCGTTCTACAGCGGGCGACGCACCGTGGTCAGTCTGGCCTCTGGACGTCTGGAGTTCACCAGCCGGCTGAATATCGAGCCGACGATGTCCGTGAATCGGGTGCGGCTCCCACAGGGGAACTTCACGACGACGCTCGTCGGCTCCCGCATCACGCAGACCTTCACACCGTGGATGTTCGTCAGCGCGCTCGTCCAGTACAACTCGGCGTCGCGCACGCTCAGCACCAACGCGCGGCTGCGCTGGGAGTACACCCCGGGCAGCGAGTTCTTCGTCGTGTTCAACGACCAGCGCGACACGACCCCGTCCGGGGCGCCGCAACTGCAGAATCGCTCGATCATCGTGAAGCTCAACCGCCTGCTGCGGTTCTGAGCGCCAGTGCCGGCCGGTCGCTATCGCAACCGGGCGAGGTTCTCGCGGGCCTCCGCGAAGGCGGGAGCCACTTTCAGGGCTTGTTCGAACGCCTCTCGGGCGGCCGCGACCCGGTTCTGCGAGACGAGGGCCAGCCCGAGCAGGTTGTGGGCTGCCGGATCCTCCGGCGTCGCCGCGATCAACGCACGCAGCTCCGGCTCCGCGCCTGCATAGTCGCGTGTCGCGAGGAGCAGCTGGACCAACTGCCGTCGCGCCTGCACGTGGCGCGGCTCCACACGCACGATGGCCCTGAGGCTCACGATGGCCCCCGGTACATCGCCGGCCGCGCGCTGCAGCACGGAGAGGTTCTGCAGCGCGGGCAGGTTGTCGGGCTGAATCCGGACCGCCTCGCGGTAGGCCTCGAGCGCGGCGGCCGGCTGATTGAGCTGCACGAGGGCGTCGCCAAGACCGACCCGCGCCCGCGCGTAGTCAGGATTGAGCGCGATGATCTCGCGGAACTGCTCGGCCGCGCCGGCCCCATCCTTGACCTGCAGCAGGGCGATGGCGAGTTCCTCGCGTCCCAGGATGATGTTCGGGTCGTCCGGCCGCAGGCGGATGTATTCGCGGAACTGCGCGATGGACTCCGTGAGCTCACCGCGCTCGAGAAGGAGTGAAGCCAGGGCATGGCGCGCGTTGGGCGAGTCGGGAGCCGCGAGCCGGAGATGCCGCAGCGAGTCGTCGATCCGGCCGAGGTCCCGATAGGCCATCGAGATGTGCTCGTGCGCACGGGCCTGCGGCCAGCGGTCCAGGGACGTCTGCCAGAGCCGCAGCGCGTCCTGATAGTCGCGGTTGCGGGCTACTGTCGTGGCTCCGAGCAGCACCACGAGCACGGCCGTGACACCCGTCGCCACGCGCGCACGGAGCGTCGCGGCGTCCACGCGGTGGAGCAGGTGGCGCGCCAGCAGTGCCGCGAGCGTCAGCACGGCGATGAGCGGCAGATACATGCGGCGCTCGGCCGCCACCTCCGTGGGGATCGGGATGAAGCTCGAGGCCGGGGCGAGCGTGATGAAGAACCACGCGCCCCAGAAGCCGAGGCGCGGCCAGCGCACCAGCGCGACCAGCGTGGCGACTCCCAGCGCGGCAACGACCGCGACTGCGGGCAGGACCGCGCTCAGCACGATCGGGCCCGGCGCGCCGTAGTCGAACACCAGGTTCTGCGGCCACGCCGTCAGGCCGAGATACCGCAGCACGACCGGGCCCTGATGCAGCAGGTAGTCCAATCTGGTGACCTGCTCCTGAAATCCCTTCTCGGCGAAGAAGGGCAATTCCCGCGCGAAGACGGCAAAGACGACCCAGCTTGCCGTCACGCCGAGGTAGAGCCGGCGGCGCACGGCCCAGGCAGCGGCCCAGGACTCGAACACGAAGACGCGGTCCCACAGCACGAGCAGCAGCGGCAGCAGCAGCGCCGTTTCCTTCGAGCCCACCGCGCAGAACGCCGCCGCGACAGCCAGGAGTTCCCACCGCAGCGGCCGGCGTGCGTCCAACGCACGTGCCGCCGCCCAGAGGCTGGTGAGCACGAACAGGCCCATCAGGGATTCCGTGCGCTGCGTCAGGTAGTTCGCGGTTTCCGTGTTGATCGGATGCACCAGCCAGAGTGCGGAGACCGCCAGTGCCAATCCGTCGGCGTGTGTCGTGGTGGCGCTCTCGGCGCCGGTGCGGGCCAGCGTGCGGCGCAGCCACGCAAAGAGGGCCAGCGCGGCCAGGATGTGGATGCCGATGTTGGTGACGCGGTAGGCGCGGACGGCATAACCACCGGTGGCGTAGTTGATCGCCAGCGTGAGGTTGGGAATGGGCCGCCCCGTCATCGGGCTCTGGACCGGTGGATGCAGCACGCGCCCGAGGTCCGCGAGCGACTGGATCGTGGCGTTCTCGCGGACCGAGCGGTGGTCGTCCAGCACGAGCGGGCCGCTCAGCGCGTTGGCATAGACAGCGGCACCCAGCAGGAGCAGCACGCCGACAGCCAGCCAGGGGGTGGGTGCCGGTGCTGGCGTGGAGACAGACGCGTGAGCGTGTGAAGACGAGCGTGAGCGGGCCACGAGTCGTCCATGATAGCCATCGTCGCGCCGGTTTACACTCGTCAGGCGCGCCCGTAGCTCAGTTGGATAGAGCACCGGCCTTCTAAGCCGGGGGTCCCGAGTTCGAGTCTCGGCGGGCGCACCACCGCCCCCACGGCGTTCGGCGCGCTGGGGTGGCGCCCGCTCTGTACAATCCGGCACAGCCTGGACCGGACAGCCCATGTGATCCTCGCGGAGGCACGAGTTGACCGATCCCTCACACATTAAACGCCTGACGCTCCGGTTGGCGCGCGACGTGCTCGCCCGCGATACCCTGGCCGCCGTGCTGGCGGACGCCCAGGCGGTCGTCATCGCCAGGCGTCAGGACCTCCACGCGGCCAGAGCGGCACTCCGCGCCTCGGCCGCACGGAACCGGCGTGAGCGGGCGCGCTCGCGGCGCCACCCTTTGAAGGGGACACGATGACTGGCACGAAGAAAGACCCGCGCCCTGTCCGGGCCCTTGCTCCGGCCCCGGACTTCGACCTGCGCGCCTTCCTGGAATCCGCAGGCCAGACACGCAAGGTGGTGAAGGTCAAGAAGGGCGCCGTCGTGTACGCGCAGGGGACGGCGGCCGACAGCGTCTATTACCTGCTGTCCGGCTCGGTGCGGCTCTCCGTGGTGTCGTCGGCGGGGAAGGAAGCGGTGGTCGGACTGCTCGGTCCGGGCGACTTCTTCGGCGAAGGGTGTCTCGCGGCGCAGTTGCATCGCATCGGCACAGCCAAGGCTGTCACGAATGTCACGGTGCTGCGCATCCCGAGGGCCGAGATGGTGGCCAACCTGCACGACCACGCGGAGCTCGCGGACCGCTTCCTGAAGCACATGCTCGCCCGGAACATCCGCGTCGAAGAGGATCTGGTCGACCAGCTCTTCAACTCCAGCGAGAAGCGCCTGGCACGCACGCTGCTGCTGCTCGCGCGCTACGGCGCGAGCGACTCTCCGGTTGCCGAGCTCCCGGTCCTGTCGCAGGAAACGCTGGCCGAGATGGTCGGCACGACGCGGTCGCGCGTGAACTTCTTCATGAACAAGTTCCGCCGGCTCGGCTTCATCGAATACAACGGCAAGCTCAAGATCAACAGCTCGCTGTTGAGCGTCGTCCTGCACGGCTGATCCCGCGTCCTACCCGGAACGCACGGTTCCGGCGCTTCGTGTGTCGGTGCGGTCATGTGGATGGGGCTTTGCCCGATGACCGTAGTCCGAGGCGGGTGGGCTTGACTTGCTCCGATTGCACAGGGTCGATCGATGGGAGGTCGCGCCGTTCGGTGGCGATGCAGTACTGTGAGGCGTGACTACTGCATTCGCCTTGGTGATTCTGGCCGTGGCTGTCGTCGGGTGGCTTGGGCTCCGGCGCCTGCGCCGGGACCCGTCGACAGAGAGCGACAACGGGCGCGTCAGTCAGAGCTGGCTGATGGAGCGCCGGGCCGACGGCCAGCGCGACCGTTTCGAGTAGACCCCGACGCAGGGTCAGGCGTGCGCGCGGCGCATCGGAGAACAGCATGAAGATCGGCATCATCGGTACCGGCATGATTGGCGGCTCGCTGACGCGTCGGCTGACGCAGCTCGGCCACGAGGTCACGATCGCAAACTCGCGCGGGCCGGAGTCACTGAGGGATCTGGCGGCCGAGACGGGTGCCCGCCCGGCCACTGCGGCCGAAGCCGCGCGCGCCGGCGAGATCGTCGTCGTGACCATCCCGCAGAAGGCGGTGCCAGACCTGCCGAAGGAACTCTTCGCCGGCGTCCCGGCGGAGGTGGTAGTCATCGACACCGGCAATTACTACCCGGTGCGCGACGGGAGTCTGCCGGACCTCGACGCCGGGAAGGTGGAGAGCGTGTGGGTGGCCGAGCACCTGGGCCGGCCCGTCGTGAAAGCGTTCAACCACATCGGGTTCACGAGCCTCCTCCAGAACGGGAAGCCGAAGGGCACGCCGGGCCGCATCGCGCTGGCCGTGGCCGGCGACCAGCCCGGACGCGGGCGTGTGATGCAGCTCATCGACGAACTGGGCTTCGATCCCGTTGACGGTGGTTCGCTCGCGGACTCCTGGCGGCAGCAGCCCGGGACACCCGCGTATCTCGGCGACATCGACGCCGCGCAGCTCACCGCGAAACTCGCCTCCGCCGACCCCGCGAAGATGGCGGCGTACCGCCAGGCCGCAGACGACGCCGTGAGGGCGTACTTCACGAGTCAGAAAGCGTGAGGTCGGCTTCGTTCCACAGCTTCCACCTATCACCGGGATTTGATCGTTGTATGTGACAGTCCCGGACCCGCGCCCTACAGTCAATCCCGGGCGGACGTTGCCGTCCGTTTCGAGGAGAACTCAATGAAGAAGACACTGATGGCGGTGCTCGTAGCGGTGGCGGCGGTCGGTCTGCCGCTGGCGTCACCCGAGCGTGTGCAGGCGCAGGGCGCGCCGCAGAACAAGCAGTACTGGTGGCCGGATCAGGTTGACCTGTCCCCCTTGCGGCAGGGCGCCGTGGAGTCCAACCCGCTCGGCCGGGACTTCAATTACGCCAAGGCGTTCGCGAGCCTCGATCTCAACGCCGTCAAGGCGGACATCAAGCAGGTCCTGACGACCTCGCAGCCGTGGTGGCCGGCGGACTACGGGCACTACGGTCCGTTCTTCATCCGGCTGGCCTGGCACGCGGCGGGCACGTATCGCGTGGGCGACGGGCGCGGCGGTGCCGGCGGAGGTCAGCAGCGCTTCGAACCCGAGAACAGCTGGCCGGACAACGGCAACCTCGACAAGGCGCGGCGTCTGCTGTGGCCGGTCAAGCAGAAGTACGGCCAGAAGCTCTCATGGGCCGACCTGATGGTGCTCTCGGGCAACGTGGCGCTCGAGTCGATGGGCTTCAAGCCGTTCGGCTTTGCCGGCGGACGTGTGGATGAGTGGGAGCCGGACCTCGTCTACTGGGGCCCGGAGAAGAAGTGGCTGGCCGACGAACGCCACACGGGCGACCGGATGCTCCAGAACCCGCTCGCCGCGGTGCAGATGGGCCTCATCTACGTGAACCCCGAGGGCCCGAACGGCAAGCCCGATCCGCTCGCCGCGGCCAAAGACATCCGCGA
>JBIKWH010000102.1:0-6499 GCA_044356435.1 Vicinamibacterales bacterium | reverse complement strand
CCATGTGGCACTGCTCGATGGCGCACGTCAGCCCCTCGGCGACCATCATGTCCACGGTCTCCGCGTTGCCCATGCGGTAGCCCCACCGCGCACCCTTCAGCAGGTACGGCGCGTTGGTCATCGACTCGGTGCCGCCGGCGATGACGACATCCGACCAGCCCGCGTTGGTCGCCTCGGCGGCGTGCACGACGGATTGAAGGCCGGAGCCGCACACGCGGTTGATCGTCTCGGCGGGGACGCCCTGCGGGAGACCCGCCTTGAGCGAGACCTGGCGCGCCACGTTCATCCCGTTGCCCGCCTGGAGCACGCAACCCAGGATCACGTCACCGACGTCATCGGCTGCCGCGCCGGACCGCGCGAGCGCGTCCTTGACGACGATGGCGCCCAGATCCACGGCGGAGAAATCTTTCAGCGATCCGCCAAACGACCCGATCGGGGTGCGGCAGGCACTCAGAATGACAGCAGGCTCGTACTTCGACATCACCACTCCTCTGCAAGATCGCTTCTAGCGATCCCGGTTCTTCATCAACGCCGCCCGCCAGCGGGCGGCTTCTTCAAACGTTGCCTCAAGCGCCCCGTCGCCGTCGAGGCCCGCGCGGAGCGCGATCAGGCGCGCGATGAGGCTGTCCAGCGCCCGACCAAGCTCGGTGGCGTTGGTCGCCGCAATATCACTCCAGATATCCGCCGGACTGGATGCCAAACGTGTCGTATCCACCAGTCCGCGGCCGGCCAGCTCGAGTCCGGCCTCACCGACCGCGGTGCCGACCACCGCCATCAGCGCACTGGCCGTCAATTGCGGCAGATGGCTGAGCGCGGCGAGCAGCCGGTCGTGCTCGTCCGGGGCCACCGTGTGCGCCGTCGCGCCCAGACCTTCGACAAAGCGTTCGAGCCGCCCGCGCGCGTCGTCCGGTACGGCGGCCCCCGGCGTGAGGAGCCAGGGCCGCCCCACGAAGAGGTCGGGGCGCGCATGCGCGAACCCACCCGTCGCCGCACCTGCCATCGGATGCCCGCCGATGAACGTCAGTCGTGCGGGCAGCACCGCCGCGGCATCGACAATCGCCTGCTTCGTGCTGCTGACGTCGGTGACGACCGTGGCCGCGTCGAGGTGCGCGGGAAGCTCAGCCAGCACCTTCAGGTTCTGCCGGACCGGTGCCGCCAGAATGACGAGGTCAGCGCCGGCCAGTACGCCCAGATCGTCCGCGGCCACGTCGACGGCGTGGCGCACCATCGCCTGCTCGAGGACGTCCTTCCGGTCCACCGCGATCACCAGCCCGCGCGGCCAGCGCTCTCGCGCGGCCAGCGCGATGGAACCACCGATGAGACCCAGACCCACGATGCCGACCCGTTCGAACACCGGATCAGGCGTCAGATCGCGGGCCTGCACCATCGGGAGCTGGCGGCCGGTCGGCGTGTCAGCCATCACGTCCCTCGACCGCCAGCCTCAGGCTAACGGCGTGCGGCGGGCGGATCGAGACAGATGCTCCGGCCGATCGCCGGCGCAATGATCCGCAGCTCCGAAAGCAGTCGCTCGAACTGATCCGGGAACATCGACTGCGCGCCATCCGACAGCGCCCGATCGGGGTCGTTGTGCACCTCGATGATGAGCCCGTCGGCGCCCGCCGCCACCGCGGCGCGTGCCATCGACGCCACCATGTCGCGGCGTCCGGCGCCATGACTCGGGTCCGCGACCACCGGCAAGTGGCTCATCTTCTTGACGACCGGAATCGCCGACACGTCGAACGTGTTGCGCGTGGCCGTCTCGAACGTCCGGATACCCCGCTCGCAGAGCATCACATCGTTATTGCCGCCGGACAGGATGTACTCCGCCGACATCAGCCACTCCTCGATCGTCGAGGAGAGCCCGCGCTTCAGCATCACGGGCTTGCGCACCTTGCCGAGCTCCCGCAGCAGCGTGAAGTTCTGCATGTTCCGGGCGCCGACCTGGTAGATGTCGCAGTACTTCCCGATCAGCTCGATCTGGCTGACGTCCATGACTTCGGAGATCACCTTGAGCCCGTACTTGTCGCCGGCATCCCGCAGCATCTGCAGGCCGGCCTCGCCGTGCCCCTGGAAGCTGTAGGGAGAACTGCGCGGCTTGAACGCGCCGCCGCGCAGCACCTTCGCTCCGGCGCGTTTGACCGCGGCGGCGGTGGCGTCCACCTGCGCCGGGTTCTCTGCCGAGCACGGCCCCGCCATCACGATGACTTCGTCCCCGCCGATCTTCAGATCGCCGATCGTGATCACCGTGTCGTTCGGCTTGAACGTCCGGCTGGCCAGCTTGAAGGGCTCGCTGATGCGGACCACTTCCTTGACCCCGTCGAGGATCTTCAGCAGCTCGGGGTCGATCTTGTGCGCCCCGACCACGCCGAGCACCGTCCGCGTCGCCCCGGAGGAGCGGTGCACATCCATGCCAAGACCGACGATCCTGGCGATCACCGCGTCAATCTGGGCTTCGCTCGCCCGTTCCTGCATCACTACAACCATGACGTGCCCCTTATGCCTCGTCGCCGTCCGCCGCACGGCGTTCCGCGCGACGGGATTCATCCATCACTCGTTCAAAGATCCTGACCACCGCGTCCGCTTCGAGCGGACCCGAGAGCGTGGTGGCCCGCTCACGTACGAGGCTCAGCACCTGTTTCTCGCGTTCCGGCTGATACACCGGCAGGCTCTGCACCTGCTTCAACTTGCCAATCTCGACCGCGCACGCGACCCGCACGTTCAGCAGGCGCACCAGCTGGTCGTCGATGACGTCGATGCGTCCCCGGAGTTCTTCGATCGTCAGCCCTTCAGCCACTGCACATACTCCTCGACCCGCGCCGGCAGTTCCGGCGTCGATCCAGACTCCGCTATCAGGTTCACCAGGGCGCTGCCCACCACGGCCGCGTCCGCCCACTTCCCGACTTCGCGCACATGCTCCGGCTTCGAGATGCCGAAGCCCACCGCCACCGGCATGTCCGTCACCGCCCGTATCCGGGCGACGATCTGTTCGGCGCCGTCCGCCAGCGTGTCACGCGAGCCGGTCACACCCAGGCGAGAAATGGCGTACAGGAAGCCACCGCCCAGGCTCGCGGCCTGCCGAATCCGACGATCGCTTGTCGTGGGGCTCAGCAGGAAAATTGTATCAATCCCGCGTGACTGATAGACGGCCCGGCACTCGGCGGCCTCTTCGAGCGGCAGATCGACCATCAGCACCCCGTCGACGCCGGCTTTCGCCGCCCGATCCGCGAACGTCTCGAGCCCCAGACGGAGAATCGGATTGGCGTAGCTGAAGAGCACCACCGGCGCCCGCAGTTGCCCGCGAACGCCCTCCACCATGTCCAGCACGCCCGAGAGGGTCGCGCCGGCCGCCAGCGCCCGCTCGGTCGCCCGCTGGATCACCGGCCCGTCGGCCAGCGGTTCCGAGAACGGCACGCCGACCTCCAGGACGTCCGCGCCGCCGCGATCCGCCGCCAGCAGGACCTCCGCCGACCTCGCGAGCGTCGGGTCGCCGGCCGTTACGAATGTCACCAGCCCTGGCTTCCCGGCGGCCTTCAACCGCACAAACGTCTCCGCAAGCCGGCTCACGACCGCTGCTCCATCGTCGCGAGCACCGCCGCCACGCTCTGCACGTCCTTGTCACCACGGCCCGACAGGTTCAACAGCATCACGGACCCGTCCGGGAGCGACGGCGCAAGTTTCATCGCATACGCCACGGCGTGCGACGACTCCAGCGCCGGGATGATCCCTTCGAGTCGCGCGAGCGCCTTGAAACCGTCCAGCGCCTCGGTGTCGCTGATGTGCGCGTACTCCGTGCGTCCCAGTTCCCGCAGCCACGCATGCTCGGGGCCGACCGCCGCGTAGTCGAGACCCGCCGAGATCGAGTGCGTCAGCTCGATGTTGCCGGCCGCGTCCTGCAGCACGAACGTCCGGGTACCCTGCAGCACGCCGGTGCTGCCGCCGTCGAACCGCGCGGCGTGCCGGCCCGGCGCGATGGCCTCTCCGCCCGCCTCGACGCCGATCAGGCGGACGCCTGCGTCCTCGATGAACGCGTCGAAGATCCCGATCGCGTTGCTGCCGCCACCCACGCAGGCGACGACGAGGTCAGGCAGACGCCCCGCCTGCTTCAGGATCTGCTCGCGCGCCTCGCGCCCGATCACCGACTGGAACTCGCGCACCATCAGCGGGTACGGGTGCGGGCCCAGCGCCGAGCCCAGCACGTAGAACGTGTCGGTCACGTTCGTGACCCAGTCCCGCATCGCCTCGCTGATGGCGTCCTTGAGCGTGCGGCTCCCGGCGGTGACGCGGCGTACCGTCGCGCCCAGCAGTTCCATCCGGACGACGTTGAGCGCCTGACGCACCATGTCGTCTGCGCCCATGTAGACGTGGCACTCGAGGCCGAGCAGCGCACAGGCCGTGGCGGTCGCCACGCCGTGCTGCCCGGCGCCCGTCTCGGCCACGATCCGACGCTTGCCCATCCGCTTCGCGAGCAGCGCCTGACCGAGCGCGTTGTTGATCTTGTGCGCGCCGGTGTGCGTCAGGTCCTCGCGCTTCAGGAAGATGCGCGTGTTCCCCACCGTCGCCGCGAGCCGCGTGGCCTCGTAAAGCGGCGTCGGCCGGCCCACGTAGTGCGTCAGCAGGTTGTCGAGCTCCTGCTGGAACGCGGCTTCACCGCGCACCGCGAAATAGGCCTCGGTCAGCTCCTCGATCGGCGCCACCAGCGTCTCGGGCACGAAGCGCCCGCCGTAGGCACCGAAGTAGCCGCGCGCGTCCGGATCTCGCCGGCCCACCCGTCCTGTCTCACCGGCCATCGGCCGTCCTCACCTTCCCGAAGAAGTCGTTCAGCTTCTGCACGCTCTTCACTCCCGGGGCGTCTTCCACCCCCGACGACACATCCAGCCCGAAGGGCCGGACGACCCGGATGGCCTCCTGCACGTTGTCCGCTCGCAGGCCACCCGCCAGCACCACCTGCCGCCTCGCGGCCAGCGCCGCCGCGGCGGGCCAGTCAGCGGTCTTCCCGGTGCCGCCGCGCTTCACCGGATCGTGCGCATCCACCAGCAGCAGCACGGAATCCGGCCACGCCGCGATCGCCGCCTCGCTCGCGGCCAGGGCGACGGCACGCAGCACCGGCCGGTGAATCGACGGTAGCAGCGCCGGCGTCTCGTCCCCGTGCAGTTGCACCGCCGTGAGCCCCGCCGTCCGCACCGTGCGGTCGATCTCGTCCGCGGTCTGGTTCACGAACACGCCGACCGCGTTCGTGCCGTACGGCAGCGCCGCGATGATGGCGCCGGCATGTTCGGGCGTCACGGCGCGCGGGCTCGACGGCCAGAACACGAAGCCGAGCGCCGTGGCCCCCGCGGCCAGCGCGGCCTTCGCGTCCTCGAGCCGCGTGATCCCGCAGACCTTCACGAACGTCACGCACGCACCATGCGGGCGATCGCGCCGGCCGGATCCGGATCGGTCATGAACCGCTCGCCCATCAGGAACGCCCGATACCCGAGTGCCGAGAGCGCCCGCAGTTCGTCCTGCGACGTGAGCCCGCTCTCGCTGACGGCGACGGCCGACGCCGGAATCCTCGCCGCCAGCCGGCGCGAGGCTTCGACGTCCACGGCGAGCGTCCGGAGGTTCCGGTTGTTCACGCCGATGAGCCGCGCGCCTGCCGCCACGGCCCGGTCAAGTTCGGCCTCGTCGTGGACTTCCACCAGCACCGCAAGGCCGAGGTCCCACGCCTGCTGCTGCAGCCGCACCAGGTCGCCCTGTGCGAGCGCCGCGACAATCAGCAGGACCGCGTCCGCGCCTGTGACCGAGGCTTCCAGCAACTGGTAGCGGTCGATCGTGAAGTCCTTCCGCAGCAACGGCACGTCGGTCACCGCGCGCACGGCGGCCAGATGCTCGAGCGCGCCGTCGAAGAAGGACGGCTCGGTCAGTACCGAGATCGCGGCGGCGCCGCCCTCGGTGTAGGCCTGCGCGATCCGGGCGGGGTCGTAGTGCTCCGCCAGCACGCCCTTCGAGGGCGACCGTCGCTTGCACTCGGCGATCACGTTCACGTGACCGGTCCGGCCCAGTGCCTGCGCGAACGCGTCGCCCCGCGGGCGGCGTCCTGTCTGCGCACGCGCTTCGAGTGCGGCCTCGGACTCACGTTCACGACGCGTCGTCAGCGTCCGCGCGGTCGCCGCCACGATCGTCTGGAGCAGGTCCGGTGCCGCCGTCGTCATGCCGGCACCTCGTTCGACAGTCGCGCCATCTGCGCCAGCGTCAGTGACGCGGAGCCATCATCGATCGCCCTCGCCGCCCTCGCGACGCCCGCCAGGAGCGTCGGCTCGACGCCGGTCACCAGCAGCCCGGCGCCCGCATTCATCAGCACCACGTCACGAGCCGCGCCGCGTTCGCCGTTCAGCACCGCGGTGATGATCGCGGCATTCTCGACGGCATCGCCGCCGGCGAGGGATGCGGGCGTCGCCAGCGGCAGCCCGGCGTCCGACGGATGCACATAGAAACTGTGCACCTCGCCATCACGCCATTC
>JBIKWH010000101.1:0-6554 GCA_044356435.1 Vicinamibacterales bacterium | reverse complement strand
CGAGACGGGTTCGGATCGCCTGCGTCGCGTGATCAACAAGACCGTGACCAACGACGAGATCCTCGCCGCCGCCGAGACGATCTTCTCGGAGGGCATGGAGAACCTGAAGCTCTACTACATGATCGGCATCCCGACGGAGACGGACGAGGATCTGGTCGCCATCCGGGACCTCACCATCCAGTTGCGCGAGGTCATGCTGAAGCACGCGCGCGGCCGCGGCCGCATCGGCACCATCGCCGGGAGCGTCAACCCGCTCGTGCCGAAGCCGGGCACCGCGTACCAGCGGATTCCGATGGAGGCGCCCGCCTCGCTCGACCGGAAGATGAAGCGCCTCCGGAGTCTCGTCAGCGACATCGAGAACTGCTACATCACGGTGAAGTCCGAGCGGCACTCCTTCTACCAGGGCCTGCTCTCGCTGGGCGATCGCCGCGTGGCGCCGGTGATTGAAGCCGCCGAGGCGAACGGCGGCAACTGGCGTGCGGCGTGCGCCGAAACCGGCGTTGATGCCGACGCCTACGTGTTCCGGGATCGCACCGACGACGCCGTACTGGCGTGGGACATCATTGACGGCGGCATGAAGGACACCTTCTTCCGCAACGAGTTCGCGAAGTCGCTCCGAGAGGAGTGGACCCTCCCGCCCAAGCGCGCCGCCGAGAACGCGAAGCTGCTGCCGATGGCGTAGGACCGCGAGGAGGAGCGCCGACCCGGCGCGGCGCCTCATGGGGCACCGCGAGTCTCGCGTGCGCCGAGGTCACGTTCGTCGGCGGGGTTCAGGTCCAGGAGGTGGCGCGGCTGGCCAGCTCGTCGCGCACTGCGGGCCAGTCGTGGAGCGTCGCCGGGTCGAAGTCCGCACCGTTTGGCCAGGTCAGCGTGCCCGCCTCCGTGTCGAGGCTCACGCCGTTGAACACCGCTTCGTCCCGCAGCGGTCCGAACAGCTCGCCCCGGAGAACCGGGCGAAAGTCGATGCGCTGCTCCGTGCCGTCATCAAACGCGACGGACAGGGCGAAGGGCCCGACAATACTGAATCCCACCACCCGGTGGATCGCGTGCGTCATTGGGGTAACGGGTCGATCTTGCGCGGCGGTTGACCGGATTGCAAGAGCACCCAGTCGGCCTCCAGTTCGGCACGATGTATGGCCACCCATGTCTCGACAAGCCGCTGCTGGGTGCCGGGCATGTAGCCGGCGAGCCGGTCACTGTTGTTGATGGTGAACACAGCGGCGTGCTCCTGGAAGTAGGCGTGGAAGTGGGGCCGGTCGTGCATGGCCCCCGCTTCCACGAACATCCGGATCACGATGCCAGAGAATCGGCAGATCTCGGGCACGGCGAAGCCCGGTTCAGCCCGCGGCCGCGACCATCTGTGTTTCACACTCCGCGTACGCCTTGAGCACGGCCTCCCGGACGTCGTCGTTCGACGAGGTGTCCGAGATCGGCCGCAACAGCGAATAGCTCCGCCGTTCGCCGTTGATGGAGTACTGCCGGGCGGGGAAGGTGACGTTGCGCCCGCCGCCACTCTTGCGCTCCCAGACGGCGAAGCCCACGAGCTTGAGGCCGGCCAGCGGGCCTTCGGTGAAGTGCAGTTCGGCGTCCGCCAGCTTGCCGGGCGGGTTGCCCTTGTCGTTCGGAAGAATGGTGACAGTCACGGAGCCTCCTCAGGCAATTGGTCTGTCTGACGGAGAGCAGGAACCGGGCCGGTGGGCGGCCGCACGCGCTGTCGCCGGAAGTGCTTGAGCGGCCAGCCCCCGTGGCGACTCCACGCGACCGACCCGGAACTGCCGTTGTCGTCGGAATGACCGGCGCCGTTCGACTGGTCGCCGGCTTACACTGACGCCTCCGTGGGAGTGACGATGACGACAGGCAGAAGCGTGGCGATTGGCGCAGTGCTCGCGCTGGCAGCGGTGGGCCCTGGCGCGGCGCGACCGGCCCTGGCGCAGTCAACACTCGGGGCGAGCGCACAGCGCCTCGTCATTGACCGCTGCTCGCAGTGCCACGATGACGGCGAGAATCCTGCGCCCGGCGCGAACAGTGGCGCGAGACCGGCCCCCGCGCTGAGCGTGCTCCGCGGGAAGTCCGCGGAGGCCGTGTTCGGCATGATGGACGGTGCCGGCCTGATGGCCCCCCACACGAAGGGCTGGAGCACGGACGACCGTCGCCGCGTGGCCGAGTTCATCACCGGGAAGAAGCTTGCGCTGGTCGACACGCTCGCGCCGCCCGAAGGCCGGTGCGACGTTGCTCCGCCCCCGGTCGACCTCGTGAAGACGCCGATGTCGAACGGCTGGGGGATGGACGCTGGCAACGGGCGTTTCCAGACGGCGCCCCAGGCCGGCATCACGGCTGCCGCTCTACCCACGCTGAAGCTCCGGTGGGCCTTCGGGTTTCCCGGCGCCACGCACGCCTACTCCCAGCCGACCGTCGCGGCCGGCCGGGTGTACGTCGGCAGCGAAACGGGTCTCGTCTACGCGATTGACGCGCAGTCCGGCTGTTACCACTGGGCCTTTCCGGCCGACGCCTCCGTGCGGACGGGCATCGCGATCGGTGCATCCTCGTTCACATCCGGCGGCGCCCTGATCTACTTCGGCGATGTCCGTGGAACCGTCTATGCCGTCGACGCCCGCACCGGCAAGCTCGCGTGGCGCGAGAAGGTCGACAACCATCCGATGGGGCGCATCACCGGCACGCCCGTGCTCGCGGCAGGCCGTCTCTACGTGCCTGTGTCCGGTGTCGGCGAGGAAGCGCAGGCCGGCAACCCGAACTACGAATGCTGCACGTTCCGCGGAAGTCTGGTTGCGCTCGACGCGCACACGGGCACGGTCTACTGGAAGGCCTACGCCATTCCGGAGGCCCCGACGAAGGTCGGCACGAAGCCGAACGGGCTCGATCAATACGCTCCGGCTGGCGCATCCATCTGGAGCGCACCGACGGTCGACCTCGCACGCGGCGCGGTGTATGTCGGCACGGGCAACGGCTTCACGCGACCTGCCGCGGACACCACGGATGCCGTGCTCGCCTTCTCCCTCAAGGACGGCAGTCTGCTCTGGAAGCACCAGCTGCTCGCCGGGGACGCGGTCGGCGGTGGCCCGGACTTCGATATCGGGGCGTCGGTGATTCTGCGCGCGCTACCCGGCGGCAGGAGTGTCCTGATCGTCGGGCAGAAGTCCGGCGAGGTCTACGCGCTCGACCCGGCCAGACAGGGCGCCGAGATCTGGAAGGTGCGCCTCTCCGCCGGCGCGCTGTGGGGCGGCATCGAGTGGGGCATGGCCGCCGACAACCAGTTCGTCTATGTGCCGATCTCCGACTATCCGTTCCGCGCCGACGGCAAGCCGCCGACGCCGGAAGCCGGCCTGCTCGTGGCGCTCAGGCTCGACACAGGTCAGCAGGTGTGGGCGCAGAAGGGGCTCGCGAAGTGTCCGGAAGCAGGAGCGGCCTGTCACCCGGCCAAGTCCGCGGCGATCACTGTGACGCCCGCGGCGGTCTTTGCCGGCGCGCTCGACGGCGCGCTGCGCGCGTACTCGACGAAGGACGGCAGCGTGGTCTGGGAGACGGATACTGCCGTGCCGTTCACGACCGTGAATAACATCCCCGCGCGCGGCGGCTCGATCAATGGGTCGGGCCCGGCCGTGGCCGGAGGCATGCTGTTTGTGAACTCCGGCTATTCCTTCGCGGCGGTGGGCGGCAACGTGCTGCTGGCGTACGGCGTTGAACCGCCCGTCGCGGTGGCGCCTCCGGCTCGCGCCCGCCCTGCTGTGCCGGCACCGGCCGGCCCGACTCGGCAACGCCCTGCCGCGCGACCCGCGGCGCGATAAGCCGCAGGGGTGCCGGTCAGTCCTTGATGAGCAGCACGTGCGCCAGGGCCAGCTTCAGTGGACCTGAGTGGGTGAGCGTCAGCAGCGTCCGCGTGCCGCCCATCATCTGAAAGCGCCGCAGGGCGGCGTCGTGGAACCTGAGCTGCGGTGGGCCACCGGCGCCGCGCACCACCTCCACGCTCTTCCAGAGCACACCGTGCGTGTGTCCCGTGCCGAGCGCCTTCATGCCGGCTTCCTTCGCCGCGAAGCGCGCGGCAAACGATTCGACACTGTTCCGCTTCCGCCGGCAGTAAGCGATCTCACCGTCCGTGAAGATCCGCGTCACGAACCGATCGCCGTAGCGGGCGATCATCGCTTCCACCCGGTCGATCTCGGTGGCGTCGAGTCCGGTTCCGATGATGTCCATAGGTAGGCGATCATTATCGCTGCCGATGCCGCTTCCCCTTCTTCCGCCGATGTTCCGCTGGACGTCTCAGCCGTGGGGCTCCGCGCTGGTCTGCGATCCACTCGCGGAGGTGGCGCCGCATCTGTTCACCACGCGCGCGCTCACGCTGCGGGTTGGGCCGGCGGCTGGTCCGGCGGCTTACGAAGGGTGGGACCGGCTGGCGGACTCCATGGGCGTCGACCAGGCGCGGCTCCTGCGGCTGCGCCAGGTGCACGGCCGCGATGTGCTCACGCTCCGGCGTGGCGGCGCATTGCCGCCCGTGGACCCGGCGCCGGAAGCCGACGCCCTCGTGGCGGACGAGCCCGGTGCCGCCCTCGTGATCCGCGGTGCCGACTGCGTGCCGGTGCTGCTCGCGGACCGGCGCACCGGCGCGGTCGGTGTGGCACACGCGGGGTGGAAGGGCACGGCCCTCGGGACGGCCGTGGCCGCCGTCCGTGCCATGCAGGCTGCGTTCGGGACCCGCCCTGCCGATCTCGTTGTGGCGCTGGGCCCGAGCATCGGCCCGTGCTGCTATCAGGTGGGCGCGAACCTGCGGACCGCCTTCGCGGAGGCCGGGCACGGACCGGCCTCGGTGGACCGGTGGTTCGTGACGCGTGCGGATATCCGGCTCGACCTCTGGACGGCGAATGCCGATCAACTGCTGGCCGCCGGCGTGCCCGCCGCGCAGATCCACGTGAGCGGACTCTGCACGGCCTGCCATCTGGAGCAGTGCTTTTCCTACCGGCGCGAAGGCGAGGGCACCGGCCGGCTCGCCGGCGTCATCCGCGCGCGGCCGCAGTGAGCCTGCGGCCCACCCGTTCAGGGGAGGGCCGGTCGCCGCGTCTCCCGCGTAGAATCCCGCTCACCATGTCCATGTCTCGCGCCCTCACCCTGACGGCGGCCGCGGCGCTCATGCTGAGCGCGGGCCATGCCAGCGGCCAGACGCTCCAGGCGCCGCTCCCCGTGACCGCCGCGCTTCCGCTCTACGTGCGGCACTGCTCCGGGTGCCACGACTCGGGCACAGTGGACCGCGCGCCGGGCCGCGATGCGCTGCGTGCCTTCGCGCCGGAGTCGATCCTCTCCGCACTCACGACCGGCAAGATGATCTCGCAGGCCAGCGCGCTCTCGGACGATCAGAAGCGGACGATGGCGGTGTACCTCTCCGGACGTCCGTTCGGCGACCCGACGCTGGGCGACGCCCGGAAGATGCCGAACCGCTGCGCGAGTCCCACGCCGACAGCAAGGAAGCGCGTCGGTGCGGACTGGAACGGCTGGGGCGTCGACGCGGGCAATTCGCGTTACCAGCCCTCACCTGGGTTGACCGCCGCGGATGTGCCGCGGCTGAAGTTGAAGTGGGCGTTCGGCTTTCCACGCACGGCGTCCGCCTACGGTCAGCCGGCGGTCGTGGACGGTCGCGTGTATGCGGGGTCGGACTCCGGCTACGTGTATGCGCTCGACGCCGAGACCGGCTGCGTGCACTGGTCCTTCCAGGCCCGCTCAGGGGTGCGCACGGCGATGAGCGTCGGGCCGCTCACGTCCGGCGGGTCGAGGCGCCGGGCTGTCTACTTCGCGGACGCCTCCGGCAATGTCTATGCACTGGACGCGGACACCGGAGAACAGCTCTGGTCCGACCGGCCGGAGCCGCACCCGTTGACGCGGATCACCGGCGCACCGGCCCTTCACGATGGCCGGCTGTACGTTCCGATCTCGTCGGGTGAGGAGTCGGCCGGTGGCCAACCGAACTATCCGTGCTGCACGTTCCGTGGAAGCGTGGTGGCCTACGACGCCGTGACGGGCAAGCGGCAGTGGATGGGCTACACGATTCCCACGCCTCCCGCGCCGACGAAGAAGACCTCGATTGGCACCCAGCTCTACGGCCCCTCGGGCTCGGCGATCTGGTCGGCGGTCACGGTCGATCCGAAGCGGAAGCTGCTCTACGTCGCCACCGGCGACGCCTACAGCCATCCGGACGACGGCAGCAGCGACGCCATCATCGCCTTCGAGCTGAAGACCGGTCGGCGTGCCTGGGTGCGGCAGGTGCTCAAGGGCGACGTGTGGCTGACGGCGTGCGCGCAGCAGGCCGCTCCGAAGTCGGAAACGTGCCCGGAGAACATGGGCCCCGACTTCGACTTCGGCGCCAACCCGATCCTGCGGCGGATGAAGAACGGGAAGGACATCATCATCGCGGGCCAGAAGTCTGGCATCGCGTGGGCCTTCGACCCGGACAAGAAGGGCGAGATCCTCTGGCAGCAGCGCGTGGGGCGCGGAAGCTCCACCGGTGGCGTCCAGTTCGGCCCGGCGGCCGATGATCAGCACGGCTACTTTGC
>JBIKWH010000100.1:0-6568 GCA_044356435.1 Vicinamibacterales bacterium | reverse complement strand
GTCGTGGAGATCTGCGACAAGTACACGCTGCCGTATCTGGCGATGGTCGTGCGGAAGGGCTATCTCCGGGGTGTGCCGCGACCGGCGCTCGTGGGCCTGACGGCCGAGCGCTTCGACGACAACATGGCCGCCTACCTGCACGACGGCCGGACCGCGCAGCGTTTCACGCAGTGGTACCTCCGCCAGATCTACGGGCCGCCCTTCGATCTGCATCTGGCCAACTCGGAGTACACGGCGTCGGAGCTGCGCGCCGCGCTCCACGACCGGCCGGCCGGCTTCATCCGCGTCTGCCCGCCCGGTGTCAGCGCGGAAGACTTCTCGCCGGAACTGCGCTCGGCTGACCTGCGCGCGTCCCTGTTGCGGTCCATGGGCGGCACGCCGGCATCGACGCTGCTGCTCTACGCGGGTCGGCTGTCCCCGGAGAAGAACCTGCCGCTGCTGACGGATACGCTCGCGCACCTGACGGACCGGGGCGGCGACTTCCGGCTGGTCATCGCCGGAGACGGCCCGGACACCGCCAGGCTCCGCAGTCTCGCAACCGGCGCGCTCGCGGGTCGGATTCTGCTGTGCGGCAGCCAGCCGCGGAAGGCGTTGGCCGCGCTCTACGCCAGCGCCGACGTCTTCGTGCATCCGAACCCTCGGGAGCCGTTCGGGATCGCCCCGCTTGAGGCGATGGCCTCCGGTGTGCCGGTCGTCGTGCCGTCGGCCGGCGGCGTGCTGACCTACGCCCACCCGGGCAACGCCTGGGTGGCCGAGCCTGACCCGGCAGCCTTCGCCAGCGCCATCCGCTCCGCCGCCCGTGGCAATCCGCGACGGATTCAGGCTGCCCTCGCAACAGTCAGGCAATTCTCCTGGGCCCACGCGGCACGCCGGCACTTCGAGGCGTACGACGCCGCCTGGGCGGCAATCTCAGGCCGTAACCCACATTTAACGGCGACGTCACCGCATGGAAACGCCCCGTCGCTAGTGTGACGGTGTCGTGATGACTGGACGCAACGGCCGCACCTACGTGCTCATCGTCGAAGATGAGCAGGATATCGCCCACCTGGTGAAGCACACCCTGGAGCGCTCAGGGGACATGTATGTCGAGGTCGTCCACAGCGGCGACGCGGCGATCAAGTCGGTCACGCTCGAGACGCCGGACCTGATCGTGCTGGACCTCAACCTGCCGGTCCTGAGCGGCGTGGAAGTCTGCCGGATCCTCCGGGCGCGTCCCAACACCGCCCACACACCGATCATCATGCTGACCGCGCGGTCGAGTGAGGCGGACCGCGTGGCCGGGTTCGACGTCGGCGCCGACGACTACGTGACGAAGCCCTTCAGCCCGCGCGAGCTCGCGGCCCGCGTCCGGGCGGTCATCCGCCGCGGCCGCCCGCAGGCGAACGGACAACCGGAGGTGGCCGCCGTGTATCAGGGCCGGCACCTCCGTGCCGACTTCGAAGCCGTGAACGTGACCGTGGACGGCGAGGTCATCCGGCTGACGCGCCGGGAATTCGAGCTGCTGAAGTACCTGGTGGACAACAAGAGCCGCGTGATCACCCGCGACCGCCTGCTGGAACGCGTGTGGGGCTACGACCGGGACATCGAGACGCGGTCGGTCGATGTGCACGTGGGGCGGCTGCGCGCCAAGCTCAAGTCCGCCGGCAGCCAGATCGAAACGGTGGTCGGGCTCGGCTACCGCTTCGTCGAGTAGAAGTCGAATAGAGTCCGGCGGGCGCCGGACCTCGGGGCCGTCCTAGATCTGAGTCCAACCCTGCTGACGGAGCGTCTGCGCCGTCAGGTCGAACATGGCCCTGGCCCGTTCCACACGGTGCCAGTCGTCGTAGCGCACCCGCCGCACGATGCCGCCTTCGGTTTCCTCGAGCACTTCCCACCCGTCCGTGCCTTCCTCGCGGATGGAGAAGCGACGGAGCTGACCGGCGTGGCGCAGGAGCAGATCGACCATGTCCCGATCCTGCCTCGGCCACAGTGGGGCCGGAAGTAAATTCTCCGTGACAGTTTCGTAACCCGTCAGCGCGGGCACTGGTTAGCCGAGCACGCGAGGCTAAAAGTGCCGCCGCTTATCCCGGCATGACGGGATGGACGGGAACACGCACGCGCAGCGTTCCTGGCCGGATTTCAAGGCGAATCCGTGTGCCGCCCAGGTGCGGCTCCCCGTCCACGTGGTAGGCCACGGGTGCGGCGGCCTCGACGAGCGCTTCGGCGGACCGCAGCAGCGCCACGCCGGGCACCCGATGGATGCGCCCCGCCAGCAGCCGCGGGATGTGCCGGAGGAGCCACGGGAGCGACCGGTTCGGAATCACGACGATGTCGATCGCGCCGTCGTCGAGGCGCGCCTCGGGCGCGATGAGGAGGTTGTTGCCGTACTGCCGGCTGTTGGCGAACGCGACGATGAGCGCGTCGGTCTCGCGGCGCGTGCCGCCGCTGCTGATGGTGCACCGCGTGCCCGTCGCGGTGAAGATCGCGCGCGTGGTCCTCACCACGTAGCCGAGCAGGCCGCGATCACCCTGCGTCTGAAAGGCGCCGGCGATGCGTGCGTCCAGGCCGATACCAGCGACGTTGAAGAACGGACGGCCGTCCAGCACACCGCCGTCGATCCGACGGTCGTGACCATCGACAAGCACGTCGAGCGCGGCTTCGGCCTCGAGCGGAATCCCGAGGTCGCGCGCCAGGCCGTTGCCGGAGCCGCCCGGAATGAGCCCCAGCGCGGCCGGGGAGCCCGCCAGCGCCGACGCCACCTCGTTCATCGTGCCGTCGCCGCCCCAGGCCGCGACGACATCCGCGCCGCCGGCGAGCGCCAGCGCCGCAAGGCCATGGGCGTGCTGGGGACGCTCGGTGATCACGACATGCACGTCGGCCCCGCGTGCCCGCAGATAGGCCTCGGCCATCGCGGCGCGCCGCACGGCACGCGCATGGTTCGCGCCCCGTCCTGAGACGGGGTTGACGATGACGGAGACCTTCATCGCGCGTGTGGCGCGGTCGTCCAGAGGATGCGACCCGCGCCTGCCTCCATGCGCGTCAGTCGGACGCAGCAGATCGCGCCCTTCGGCAGGGGCCGGCGCGGGGCCCGCCCGGTCAGATGCGTCAGAAGCATGGAGAGGTCCGGCTCGTGGCCGACCACGGCGGCGGCACGGACCGGCGTCCCCCGCAGCGCGCGCATCACGGCTTCCGGCGTGCGGCCGGGTTCCAGCGTGCGCGTGACACGCAGGGGCGTGGTGTGACGGGAGGCACGCACCAGCAGACGCGCCGTACTGGAGGCGCGACGGTAGCCGCTGGTCAGGACGAGGTCGAGCCGCACGCGACGGCACCGCGCCGAGTCCAGCAGGGCCTCGAACGCCGCGACCCCCGCGTCGGTGAGCGGACGGCGCCGGTCGTCGGGCCACAGGGCTCCGCGCGGCTCGGCGCGCGCGTGCCGGACGACGTAGAGGTGCACGGCCCGTGTCAGGCGGCCTTCCTCGCGCGTTCTCCCGTCTCGGCGCAAATCCCCAGCAGGCGCTCACGGAGCGACATGTACTGACCGTGGAGCCGGCGGCACTCGGCATCGAGCTCACGCACGAAGCCGTCGAGCTCCGCGCAGATGCCGAGCGACGGCGGCTGCTCGGCGCCCTGCAGCTGCCGCACGGCGCCCGCGATCACGTCAAGGTCGTGCATCCGGCCCAGCACATCCTGCGCGCGCTTCAAGGTCCGTAGCCGAGCACCGGCCGGTCTTCCGGAGACGGCCGCCAGCACTTCCTCCGCGTAGCGCAGCTTCTTGACGGCGATCCGCACCTCATGGAGCTGCTCCGGGATGTACAGACCCGCCGCGGTCACCATCGCCAGCTCCAGATGCGCCGCGCGCGCCGTGAGCCGCTCCCGGGCCTGCGCGATTCTCGGGCGCCGGCGCGCCGCGGCCATCGTCTTCGCTTCCAGATCCGTCAGGTCCAGGCGCGCCAGCGCCCGGTTCATCCGTTGACGCGCCTCGGCCCGGCGCTGCACGAGCGACTGTTTCAGCGGCACGCTCGCCCGGCGCGAGACCAGGCCATCGGTCACGGACGACGCCAGAAGCGCCAGCGTGACATCCACTTCGCGAACGGGGCCGAGCGCCTGCGTCAGGCGCCGCACGCGGCGGTTCAGCGACTCGAACACGCGCCGGCCAACGGCGACCGGAAGAATCTCCCGGAGCCGACGCGACGCCACCCGCGCCTTGTGGACGGCGGCGCCATCACCCAGCACGGCCTGCGGGACGGCCGTGGTCAGGGCGCGCCACTGCTGCTGCAGCAGAGGGGCGGGCGGCGTGGGTTTCGTTCGTGGCATGGTGAGTCACCGGCGCGGCTGGTGTACAACTTGGGCGCGCCCGGACCGATCTTAAGTCGACCGGCGCCCGTTCCCCATGCGCATCGCCGCCATCGATATCGGCACCAACTCCCTGCACATGCTGATCGTGCAGGTGCGCGCCGACCTGTCGTTCGAGGTCATCGACCGCGAGAAGGCGATGGTACGCCTCGGCGCCGGCGGCCTGTCGGGCCGCCGACTCACGCAGGCCTCGATGACCGCCGCCCTCGAAGCCCTTCGGCGCTTCCGCCGGCTGATCGACGCCCGTCAGGTGGACGAAGTCCTGGCGGCCGCCACCAGCGCCACCCGTGAAGCGCTCAACGGCAGCGAGTTCCTCGCGCAGGTCACCCGGGCCACCGGCTTCCGTCCCCGGGTGATCTCGGGCGAGCAGGAAGCGCGGCTGATCCACCAGGCAGCCGTGTACGGCGTCCATGTCGGCCGGGGCCGCGCGGCCGTGATCGACATCGGCGGCGGCAGCATGGAAGTCACGCTCGGCACGGGGAGCACCGTCCAGCTCGCGCGCAGCTTCAAACTGGGCGTGATTCGGATGACGGAGCGGTTCGTCAAGACGGACCCGTTGAGCGCGCGGGAGGAAGCCAGGCTGGAGGACGCCGTCCGTAGCGCCGTGGCGGACCACTGCGGGCAGATCGCGGAGGCGGGGTTCGACCGCGTGATCGGGACCTCCGGCACCATCCTCAGCCTCGGCACGATGGCCGCCGCGCTCGACCGAGGGCAGGCGCCAAAGGAACTGCGGAACCTGTCCGTCACCGCCCGGCAGATCCGGCGCCTCCGGAAGGAGCTGACGGCGAGCAGTCTTGAAGGGCGCCTGGCGCTCCCCGGCATGGATGCCCGGCGCAGCGACCTGATCGTGGCGGGCGCCGTGGTGCTCGATACCACGCTGCGTCTGCTCGGTGCCTCGGAGCTGACCCTCTGCGATCTCGCCCTCCGCGAGGGCCTGTTGCTCGACTACATCCGCCGGCACCGCCGCGAGATCGCGCAGGCGGACGCGATTCCGGACGTCCGCCGCCGCAGTGCGATCGAACTCGCCGAACGCTGCGGCTATCAGGCCGACCATTCCACGCACGTGGCCCGTCTGGCCCTGGCCCTCTTCGACCAGTCGCGGGCGATCCATCAGCTCACGGACCGCGAACGGGAGTGGCTGGAGTACGCGGCCCTGCTGCACGACATCGGCGTGCACATCAGCTACGGGCGGCATCACAAGCATTCGTACTACCTGATCACCAACGGCGACCTGCGCGGCTTCCACCCGGACGAAATCGCGGTCATCGCGCTGGTGGCGCGCTATCACCGGCGAGGCACGCCGAAGCGCACGCACCCGGAGTGGTCGGCGCTCGACGCCCCCCACCGGAAGGCCGTGCGCGTGCTGGCCGCCATTCTGCGGATGGCCGAGAGTCTGGACCGCAGCCATGCGCAGGTCGTGACGGGGCTGACGCTCGCGCGGTCCGGCAAGGCCTACGCGCTGACGTGCACGTCGTCGGCGGATGCCGAGGTGGAGGTCTGGGCGGCTCAGCGGCACAGCGAACCCTTCGCCCGGCTGCTGGGGGCGCCCTGCACGGTCGAGGCCGCAGCGGCACCCGCCGCGCCGCCTCCCACCGGTCGCACCCGCGTAACGCGGAATTAACACAACAGTAACCACAGAGAAACCCCTGCCCGGTACTGTCGCCTGATGAAATTCGTGAGCGCAGTGATGGTCTCGGCCGCCCTTGTGGCAGGGGCCTGCGGCGGGGGTGCCCCCGCCGGTGAGCCGACGGCGACCCCGGCAGGAGCCTCGGTCCAGATCAACGGGGCCGGAGCCACGTTCCCGTATCCGATCTACTCGAAGTGGTTCGCCGAGTACAACGCGCTCCATCCGGATGTCCGCATCAACTACCAGTCGATTGGCTCGGGCGGCGGCATACGCCAGCTCACCAACCGGACGGTGTTCTTCGGGGCTACCGACGGCCCGATGACGGACGATCAACTGAAGGCGGCACCGGGACCGGTGCTCCACTTCCCGACGGTGCTCGGCGCCGTGGTCCCCATCTACAACGTGCCAGGCGTTGAAGGCGACCTGCAGTTCTCCGGCGCGGTGCTCGCGGACATCTACCTCGGGAAGATCCAGAAGTGGAACGACCCGGCGCTCGTGAAGCTCAATCCAACCGCGAAGCTCCCCGCCACGGACATCACGGTGGTCCACCGGTCGGACGGCTCCGGCACGACGTTCATCTTCATGGACTTCCTGGCGAAGGTCTCACCG
>JBIKWH010000002.1:0-22170 GCA_044356435.1 Vicinamibacterales bacterium | reverse complement strand
GGTCTCCCAGATGGACAACCGCCTGCGGCTGGGCATCGCGAGGGCGCTCTACGCCAATCCCGCGCTGCAGATGTACGGCTGGGGCGCCAACCCGTCGATCCACGTGATCGTCGAAGGCGGCCGCGTGACGCTGGACGGGGTGGTGAACAACGAGGCGGACCGGACGATCGCGTTGATGGTCGCGCGCCAGTTCAACACGTTCGGCGTGACGAACCAGCTCCGCACCTCGGACGAAGTCCGCCGCGACCTCGAGCGGCTGTAGGCGGAAATCGCTAGCTGCGGGGGCGCTTGCCCTTGCGGGCAACCCACCAGACGACGAGGCCGAAGGCGACGGCCGCGGCGAGCAGCGTCGACCCGAAGAGCAGCAGCGTGCGGACGAGGATCGAGCTGGCCTCCATCCGCACCTGCAGGTCGAGCGGCTCGCCCTTCATCCTCGCCGTCAGCGGCTGCTGCCACGCGAGGATGTTGCCGCGGGCGATCGGCGCCTTCGAGTTGTGGAACAGGATGCGGCTCGGCGGGTGCACGCGGAACGCCACGATTTCCTGGCCCGTCCAGCCTGCGTCGCCCACCTGTCGACCGACGGCCGGCCCGAGCCGGTGCCGGAAGTGGAACTCCTCGCCCACCTGCGCGAACTCGTAGCGGGACCAGGACAGCGGAGCCACCGTGCTCAACGCGGCCAGGCTCTCCGCTTCGAGGCGCAGGTGCACGAACCGGCGGCCGTCGCGCCGTGAGAGCGTCGGCGTGCCGACCTCCACGCCGGGGACCTGATACAGCTTCCGGATCGCGGGGCGGTCGATGCGCGCCTTCGGGTCCGTCGGCAGGTCCAGTCCGCGCAGCGCGACCAGCGACGCGAGCGACGCGTTCACGTACAGCGTGACGCTCCCGTCGAGCGAGGGATAGAGGTCTTCTTCGTATTCGTACTGCGGCGTCAGGATTCCCGTGCCGCCGCACGCCGTCGAGAGCAGCGCCGCGGTCACGAGGGCCGCGCACGCGCGCACGATGCGCGCCGTCCCCAGAGGCATCAACGCCCATGATATATCCTCGGTCCCACCCGGCATGGCACGCCCGACGCTCTTCCTGATCGACGGCAACAACCAGATGTACCGCGCCTATCACGCCTTCCGTGGGCGCGGCCTGTCGGACTCGAGCGGGCAGTCCACGCACGCCGTCTACGTGTTCGTGACGATGCTGCGGAAGCTCATCGCCGACCAGAAGCCCGCCTACATCGTCGCGTCGTTCGACCTCGCCGGTCCGACCTTCCGCGACGCGATCGTCACCGACTACAAGGCCAACCGCGCGGCCATGCCCGACGACCTCGTGGAGCAGATCGCGCACGTGCACGAGGCCTGTGAGGCGATGGGCGTACCCATCGTCACCGCGCAGGGCTACGAGGCGGACGACGTGATCGGCACGCTTGCCGGGCGGGCTGTCGCCGCCGGCCTCGACGTCGCAATCGTCTCGATGGACAAGGACTTCTTCCAGCTGGTCCGCGACGGCGTCCGCATCTTCGACCCGCGGGACGACGGCACGTTCTACGACGCGGAGGGCGTCGTCGCGAAGTTCGGCGTGAAGCCGTCACAGGTCGTCGACGTGCTGGCGCTGGTGGGCGACACCAGCGACAACGTCGGGGGCGTGCCGGGCGTCGGGAAGAAGGGCGCCATCGACCTCATCACTGAGCACGGGTCGCTCGACGCGTTACTCGACGCCGCGCCGTCGCTCACGCAGAAGAAGTACCGCGAGGCACTGACGGCCAACCGTGACCTGGCCCTGCAGAGCCGGCAGCTCGTGACCATCCACACGGATGTGCCCGTTGACGTGGACCTGGAGACGCTGCGGTACACGGGCCCGGATCGCGCGCGCTGCTTCGAGCTCTTCACCCGGCTGGACTTCCAGTCGCTCGCGGCCGCCTATGCGCCGCCGCCGCCGGGCGCGGGCACCGTGGCGCACGACTATGCCCTCGTGCGGACGCCGGCCGAGCTCGACGCGCTCCTCGCGACGCTGCGCGCGTCAGGCCGCATTGCACTGCGCGTGCTGACGGACTCCCCTTCTGCGATGCAGGCCTCCGTCGTCGGCGTGGCGGTGTCCACGGCCGACCACTGGGCGCGCTACATCCCGCTCGGCCACGGCGGCCCGGCCGGCGGCGGCGACCTGCTCTCGGCCTCGAGCCGGCCCGAACAGCTCGAGCTGGCACCCACGCTCGCCCTGCTCCGCCCGGTGCTTGAAGACGCCACGGTGGCGGTGGTCGGCCACGACCTCAAGGCCGACGCCATCGTGCTGGCCCGCCACGGCATCACGCTCGCGGGTCTCGCGTTCGATTCCATGCTCGCCGCGTATCTGCTCGATGCCACGCGGCCCGGGCATCCCCTCGAGGTGACGGCCGTCGAGCACCTGCGATACCAGGCGCTCACCGAAGCCGACATCTGCGGCAAGGGCGCGAAGGCGGTCAGCCTGTCGACCCTCGACCCGGAAGCCGTCCTCGACTTCGCCTGCGAGCGCGCGGACCTCGCGTGGCAACTGGCGGCGCACCTGGAGCCGCGGCTCGCGGAGACCCAGCTCACCGAGGTGTACCGCACGCTCGAAATGCCGCTCGTGCCGGTGCTCGCGGCCATCGAACGGGCGGGCATCCGCGTGGATGTGCAGGCGCTCGCTGTGCAGTCGCGCGTGATGGAACAGGAGCTGGCGGGCGTCACCACGCGCATCCACGAGCTGGCCGGCGAAACGTTCAACATCAACTCGCCGAAGCAGCTCGGCGAGATCCTGTTCGACAAGATGCAACTGCCGGCCCTCAAGAAGACCGGCAAGACGAAGTCCGCCTCCACGGCTGTCGAGGTCCTTGAGGAGCTCGCGCTCACGCACGAGATGCCACGCCTCGTGCTGGAGTGGCGGGCCCTCCACAAGCTGAAGAGCACCTACGTGGACGCGCTCCCGCTCTCGGTCAATCCCGCGACCGGGCGCATCCACACGTCGTTCAATCAGGCCGTCGCCGCCACCGGGCGTCTCTCCAGCGAGGATCCGAACCTCCAGAACATCCCGATCCGCACCGAGCAGGGCCGCCGCATCCGGGGCGCGTTCGTGGCCGACCCGGGCCACGTGCTGATCTCCGCCGACTACTCGCAGATCGAGCTGCGCGTGCTCGCGCACCTCTCCGGCGACGACACGCTCATCGAGGCGTTTCGCGCGGGCGAGGACATCCACGATCGCACGGCGACGAAGATCTTCGGTGAGAACAGCGGCCTGGACCCGCACGAACTGCGGCGCCGCGCGAAGATCGTCAACTACGCGCTGCTCTACGGGAAGACGGCGTTCACGCTGGCCCGTGACATCAACGTGCCGAAGGACGCCGCGCAGGCCTTCATCGACGCCTACTTCGCCGGCTTCCCGAAGGTGCGCGCCTACATCGACGGCACGGTCGAGGAGGGCCGGCGCACCGGCGTCGTGAAAACGCTCTTCGGCCGTCGCCGTCTCGTGCCGAACCTGACCAGCTCCAACTTCCAGATCCGCGCGCAGGCCGAACGCGAGACGGTGAACATGCCGATTCAGGGCACCGCCGCCGACGTCCTGAAATTCGCGATGATCCACCTGCACGCGGAACTGGCCGCGCGGAAGCTCCGCACGCGGATGATCCTGACCGTGCACGACGAACTGGTGTTCGAAGCCCCGACGGACGAAGCCGAGGCCGCCGCGACCCTGGTCAAGGAGCGGATGGAGGGCGCCGCGAGCCTGGCGGTGCCGCTGACGGTGGATGTGGGGATCGGGGAAAGCTGGAGGGAGGCGAAGGGGTAGCGCTCCGCGCCCCCGCTACTGCCACTCCCGCTTGAAGGCGTCCCAGCGGGACTTCAGGCCGGCGGCCACCGCATCCCACTCGTGGCGCGGCTGCTGACGCGAGCGCTCAGGCACCACCGCCTCGACGATCAGGCGATCGAGATCGGTCCGCATCGTCTGCGCGCCGGGCAGGTCGATCGGCACACGGACCCACGCCGCCATGGCGGCGTCCCACGCGCGGTCCACGTTCCCCGCACCGCGCGACGCCGCAGCCAGCCAGAAGTTCGCGGGCACGCTCGACGGGTTGTCGCGCAGCTCCTGCTCCATCCGTTCGGCGATGCGGTCGTACATGTGACGGCGGCGCTCGTCGCTGAGCGCCTGCGCCTCCCGGTCCAGCGCCAAGGCCCACCACTCCAGCAGCCGGTCGCGTTCGGGCAGGCCGATGACCCCCACGCGCGCCAGGGCCGAGTCGAACACCTCGGCGGCGCCGCCGTAGCTCTGGTCGAGATAGAGCGCCAGCCCCTGCGCGACGAGGAGCTCGGCCTGATCGCGCGGCTTCAGCCGCTGCCGGGCGATCGCGCGCAGCGTGGTATGGGCGGTCCTGAGGTCGGCGTCGTTGCTGGTCAGCCTGTACCGTTCCAGTCGTGCCCGCACAACGATGAGCGCCGCCACGTCGGCGTCGGCCTTGAGCGCGAGGGCTTCCTCGGCCAGCACGATGGCCTGGTCGTAGTTCGCGGCGTTGTAGGCCGTCCGCGCCCGCACGAGGGCCGGCGGGTCGGCCGCCTCGGCAAGCGGCGCCGCCACAAGCGGCGTCACGAGCAGCGTCACGAGGGCTACGGCACCACGCACGGAGCCATCCTAACGCAGGGCGGCGGCCCGCCGGAGGTCGCCCGCACCCGTCGCCGCGCGACCCTGTGGCGAGTCCGGGATCGATGCGCTATCGTGATCCAATGCGAAACGTCCGCTGGGCTCTGGCCCTGACTGCGCTTGTCTCGCTGGTGGCCCTCCGCGGGGGCACGCTCAGCGCCACCTCCTACACGCCGGTCAGCTTTGAGGAGCTGGTCACGAAGGCGGACGTGATCTTCGTCGGTGACGTGCTCGATGTCCGGCCCTTCACGGTCGCCACCCCCGAGGGCGACGCCATCAAGACGCGCGTGACGTTCATGGTCCGCGACGCGATCTGGGGCACCACACACACGCTTGAGAGCTTCGAGTTCCTCGGCGGTGTGGTCGGCAATCGGGAGCTGCGCGTCGCCGAGATGCCGACCTTCAAGGCTGGTGACCGCCGCATGGTGTTCGCGAGCCGCGCCCGCAGCATCAACCCGATCATCGGCTTTACCCAGGGGCTGATGCGCGTCAGCGCCGACCCTTCGGGGGTGGACGTCGTGCAGACCAGTGACGGCGCGCCGCTGGCCAGCCTGCAGGACATCGGCCGGCCGAATGCCGCCCGCCTCCGGAGCGGCCGGGCCATGCCACTCTCGTCCCTGCGAGCACAGGTGGTCACCCTGCTGCGGGAGCGCCGTCGATGAAGGGCCGGATGAGAACAGCCCTGACGGTCCTCGCGGGGGCCGTGGCCGTGGCGGCGGCGACGTTGCCGGCCAAGGCCTTTGTCTTCACGAGAACGAATACCGGCGTCACCCTGCGCTGGCCGACCAGCCGGACCATCACGCTGGAGATGCAGCTGGGAGCCAGCACCATCGAGACAACGCTTGACGGCAAGACGACCTGGAACGCCGTCGGCGAGGAAGCCGCCCGCGTCTGGAACGGTCTGGCGGACATCAACTTCGTGGTCAACCCCTCCGCGAGTAGGGCTTTCGGCGACGGCGATGGCGTCAACAACGTCTTCTTCGCCAGCGGCGTCTACGGAGAGTCCTTTGGCGACGCGCTCGCCGTCACGGTCAACAACGGCGCGCCCGATACCGGCATCCTCTCGGAATCGGACGTCATCTTCGACAGCACCCGCGCCTGGAACTCGTACCGGGGCGCGCTCCGCCCGTCCACGTTCACCGGCGGCACTCTCTACGATCTGCGACGGGTGGCCATCCACGAGTTCGGTCACGTGCTCGGCCTGGATCACCCGGACGTGAACGGCCAGAGCGTCACGGCCATCATGAATAGCCGGATCAGTGACCTCGACACGGTGCAGGACGACGACGTGAGGGGCGCCAGGGCCATCTATGGTTCCTTCACGTCGACGTCCGACCGGCTCGTCGCCGGCTCGACGATGCGGGCCGGCCAGTGGTTGACCTCGCTCAACGGGCGCTACCGCCTCTACATGCAGGGCGACAGCAACCTGGTGGTCTACGACACGTCCAGGGGCGGCCCGCCCGGTGAGGCGCTCTGGTGGACGGGGGCCTCGGCCGAGAACGGTCAGGCGATCTTCCAGTCGGACGGCAACTTCGTTGTCTATGACGGCACGGGGCGGGCGATCTGGAACACCGTGACGCACGGCAACCCCGGCGCGTTCATGGTCCTGCAGAACGACGGCAACCTGGTGCTCTACTCCGCCGCCGGCGCGTCGCTCTGGACGCGGATGCAGTAGCGCGATACCGATAAGTGGTTGACCCGCCGCGAGTTGGCCGCGGCGGCGATCCGCGCTTTGTTACAATGCTGGGTCAATGAGCGACCCGGTCATCCTGCCCCGCGCGAACCACACCATTTCGCGCCAGCAGATCGACCCTGACGCCCTCAAGGTCCTCTACCGGCTCCACCAGAACGACTACGCCGCCTATCTCGTGGGCGGCAGCGTGCGCGACCTGCTGCTGGGCCGCCGGCCGAAGGACTTCGACATCGGCACCTCGGCGCAGCCCTACCAGGTCAAGAAGCTCTTCCGGAACTGCTGGATCATCGGCCGCCGCTTCCGCCTGGCGCACGTCCGCTTCGGCACGAAGAACATCGAGGTCGCGACGTTCCGGCGGCTCGTCACGGCCGAGGAACTGGCGGCCGACGAGGCGGCGCAGGCGGCTGCCCGCGCGGAGGCTGAGGCCGCCCGCGGGGCCGCGGAGGCCATCCACGCCGAATCGGATGCGGAGGCCGAGGGCAACGCCGCCACCGTCAGCGCCGCGCTGGAAGATGCCGCCGCTGCGGTTCGGGACGTCGACGCCCTGGCCGGCGTCGATCCCCGGTTCATTCCGAGACCCGCCAACCGCGCCGCGCGGAATCGGGACCGCGAACGGGAGCAGGATCTCCTGATCCAGCGCGACAACAGCTTCGGCACCCCCGAAGAAGACGCCTTCCGCCGCGACTTCACGGTGAACGCGCTGTTCTACGACATCGCGGACTTCTCGATCATCGACTACACGGGCGGCCTGCAGGATCTCGAGGCAAAGATCATCCGCTCCATCGGCGATCCGAACGAACGCTTCCGCGAGGATCCGGTCCGCATGACGCGCGCCGTGGCCCTGGCAGCCCGGCTGGACTTCACGATCGACGCGCTCGTGGACGACGCCATCGCGACGCACCGCGGGGATATCGCGCGCGCCGCGCCGGCGCGGCTCACGGAAGAGGTCTACAAGATCCTCCGCAACGGCAAGGCCGAGAAGACGTTCCGGATGCTGGCTGAGCGGAAGCTGCTCGAGCCGATCGCGCCCGAGCTTCAGGAAGCCGCGGGCCCCCGGCTCTGGTCCGCGCTGGCAGCCGTCGACCGGTACCGGGCGGACTTCGAGGAAACGCCGGAGACGCTGACCAACGCCATCCTGATGGGCGCCATCATCATCCCGATGGGCTTCACCCTCCAGATGATGAGTCCCACGTTCACCGCCGACGGCGACCGCCGCGATCCGAAGCTCTCCCTCGGCATGCTGCCGCTCGCGCGGCGCGACGTCGAGCACCTGCGGCAGATCCTCACCCTGCAGAAGCGGTTGATGGACACGACCCAGGGCACGAAGGCCCGCCGGGCCCTCGCGCAGCGCGGGCCCTTCAAGGAGGCCCTGACGTGGCTGGAGATCTTCGGCGACGCGCCGGACGTGCTGGAGAGCTGGCGGTCGTTCCTGGAGGATGGCCCGGAGGGGCCGCTGGACGTCGTGCCTGAGGCCGTCGGGGGTGAGCACCGGCCCCGCAAGCGCCGACGCGGCGGACGGGGCAGAAGGCGAGGCCCGGGTCCGGGCCCCGCCCCCGTTGTGTAACTAGCCGTTCTTCTTCTCGAACTCCTGCATGAAGGAGACGAGCGCGTCGATCCCGGCTTCCGGGAACGCGTTGTAGACGGACGCGCGCATGCCGCCTACCGACCGGTGGCCCTTGAGGCCGTCGAGCCCGGCCGCGGTGGCCTCCTTGTCGAACTTCTTTTCCAGGTCCTCGCTTGGCAGCCGGAACGTGATGTTCATCAGCGACCGGTCTTCCTTCTTCGCCGTGCCCCGGTAGAAGCCGGTGCGGTCGATCTCGGCGTAGAGCTTGCCGCCCTTGCGCGCGTTCATCGTCGCCGCGCCCTCGAGGCCCCCGAGACCCCGCAGCCACTTCATCGTGAGGCCCAGCACGTAGATGCCGAAAGTCGGCGGCGTGTTGTAGAGCGAGTCGTTCTCGGCGTGCGTCTTGTAGCTGAACATCGTGTGGAGCGACGCCGGCGCGCGCGCGATCAGGTCCTCACGGATGATCACGAGCGTGACGCCGGACGGGCCGAGGTTCTTCTGCGCGCCCGCGTAGATCAGGCCGTGCTTCGTCACGTCGATCGGCTTGCTGAACATGTTCGACGAGGTGTCGCTCACCAGCGGCACGTCACCGACCGTCGGCAGCGTCTTGTACTCCGTGCCCTCGATCGTGTTGTTGCTCGTCATGTGCACGTAGGCCGCGCCCGGCGTCAGCGTCAGCTCGCTCTGGAGCGGCAGGCGGGAGTACGTCTCGCTCTTCGTCGAGGCGGCCACGTTCACCGTGCCGACCTTCTTTGCTTCCTTGATCGCCTTCTCCGCCCAGGAGCCGCTGTCGATGTAGTCGGCCGTCTGGCCGGCGCCGAGCAGGTTCATCGGCACGAGCGAGAACTGCGTGCTGGCGCCGCCCTGGAGCAGCAGCACCTTGTAGTTGTCCGGAATGTTACCGAGCGCGCGGATGTCGGCGACGGCGCGGTGCAGGATGTCCTCGAAGGCCTTCGAGCGATGGCTGATCTCCATCACGGACATGCCGACGCCCGGGAGCGCCATCAGATCGCGCTGGGCTTCTTCGAGAACCGCCTCGGGCAGCACGGCCGGGCCGGCGGAGAAGTTGAAAATGCGGTGCGTCACGGACATGAAGACTCCTGAAAGGAAACGAAACCCGTTCAGTGTACGCCACGGGTGTGGCGGTCCGGCCGAACTGAAATGCCAGCGGTTAGCTGGCGCGTTCTTCGGCGGTGGGTGCAGCCGGAACTGGGGCGAGGTCGCTGGCGACGACGTCCGGCACGGACGGCGGCTCGGACGGCGCCTGCGCAGGGAGGGACGCCGCCACGATGCCACCAAGCTGAGCCGCGAACATCGAGAGCAGTGCCTGGCGATCGGCGGCGGCTACGTGGCCGGGCAGGAGCTCCGCGGACACGACACCGCGGCACCCTCCGGCATCCGCCATCGGCACCACCACGACGCCCGGCGCATCGGCGTCACCGGGAACGGCGACGGCCTGACCCGTCCGCCAGGTCTCGGCCGTGACGTTCGCGGCACTCCGGGCAATCGGCCGCCTCAGGTGGCGCTCGTCGTACCCGTGCGAGGCCACGGCGAAGAGCTGCTCGTCCACACCCAGCCACACCACGACGCCCTTCGCACCCAGAGCCGTTGCGCCGTACCCGAGCGCGGCCTTGAGCGCCGCGCCGTCGCCGGCACGCGCGAACGCATCGCACGCCAGCGCCGCGGCCTGCAGATCGATCGCCGGGCCGGCCACGGGGGCCGGAGCGAACGAGACATCGACGGGCTCCGCTGAGGGTGTCGCGTCAGCCTCCGCGGCAACCGTCACCGCGGCCGTCGCGGGCCGCTTCCAGACCAGGACGAGGCTCAGCGCCCACGCCAGCACCATCGCGCCCAGCGCCGCCGTCTGCTGCTGCTCCACTCCCGCGATCGTCGAGGCTGCCGCGCCCTGATGACCCGAACGCCAGTCGCGAAGGGCCGCCACCGCTCCGCCCGTCGCCTCGCGCGCTTCGTTGAAGGCGAGGTCCGCCGCCATCAGGTCGTCGCCGCCTCTGAGGTACTCGCGTACCCGGTCGTCGATCTTCACTAGCGACGCTATGGCGGGGCGCACCACCTCCGCCGCGGACGCCGTGTCGGGCAGACTCTCGAAGGCGCCGAGGTCCGCGGAAAGCTGTGCGAGCAGAGCCGTTGAGCGCTCGGCCCAGGTGCTCACGCTCTGCCCCGGCGCCACGTACGCCTGGAGCGATGTGCCGAGATCGGTCAGGCCCGCGATGAGCGCGCCGACGCGCGCATCCGCGACAGCCGTGTGATTGGTAGTGGAGGCGATCCGTTGTCCGCCGGACCAGAGGAAGCCGGCGGACGCGATGCCGGTCAGGATGAGGAGGGTGAGAAGAGTCGGCCTGACAATCCGATGCAGCATCGGCTCTGAACTATCGCAGAGTCGCGATCGATCGCCAAGAAAATTCGCGCAATTGCGCGCCGCTGCGGGAACGCTGTTACGAGCGCGGCTTCAGGATGACGTAGGTCGGCAGGCCGACGGCGTTGAAGCGCTGCATCACGCTCTTCGCCGGTTCCTCGTCGGGCTGCTCCGCCTGGAACTTCACCTTCACGTAGCCCGAGAGCTTCTGCTTCACGTCCTCGTTCTGGAACGTGGTCTTGTCCATCGTCAGGCAGTTCTTGCACCACGTTGCCCACATGTCGATGAACACGGGCTTGCCGTCGCGCAGAGCCTCGTCGAGGCCGGCGGCCAGCGACGGATTCCAGCCTTCTTTCAGCTTCTCCTGCACGCTCGCATTCACTTCGGACGCGTCGACGAACCGGTCCGCGAAGAGCGAGTAGGCCGTGTAGCCGTAGTAGGCGGCCATGACGAGAATCGCCACACCGAACGCCTGTTTCACGCGCACCATCCACGCGCCGGGCTTCGGCAGCGCCGCGATGCCGGCGCCGGCCAGCGGCCACGGCACCGCCATCCCGATGCCGAGCAGGAAGGGCAGCGCGAGCGCGGCGGTCGTGCCCTTGGCATAGAGGTCTGAGGAGAGCAGCACGACCTGGATCACGACCGGCGCCACACACGCCCCGGCGAGCAGGGCCGCGATGGTGCCCATGCCGAATGCCAGCAGATAGCTGCCGCGGGCCGCGCCGCCCACCGTCATGTTCGACGAGTACTTCGTGAAGTCGATCGTGATGATGTCGAACATCGCGAGCGAGAGCACCGCGAAGACCACGGCGATGCTGACGTTGAACCAGGGTGAGGCGTTGATGGTGCCGAAGGTGCCCGCCGTCAGGATGACCACGAGGCCGAGGACGCCGTAGACCAGCGCCATGGCCGCGCCGTACACCCCGCCGAGCGCGAAGCCCTTGCCGCGGGAGCCGGCCTGCGCGCCCGCGCCGATGATCGCGAGGTTGATCGGAATCATCGGCAGCACGCACGGCGTGAGGTTGAGCGCGAGACCGCCGAGGAAGACCAGCAGCAGGATCGCCAGCGGACCGCGGCCCTCGAACATGCCCTGCTCCGTGATGCCCTGTTCGGCGGAAGAGACGAAGCCGAGGAAGTCCGCGGTGTTGAGATAGCCGCCGGTCGTGCCCTGGATCTCGAAGCGGTCGAGCACCGAGAGGTCGAGCGGCCCACCGGCCACCTGCGCAACGGGCGCGGGCGCGGCGGCCGGCGCCGGTGTGGCGGACGGCTTCTCGCCGGTGCCCCACTTCACCCCCGCGAAGAGATCCGGCTTCTGGGGCGCGCTCTCCGCCGAATCCGGCATCACGTCGAGCGTCCACTGCAGCTCGGCCCGCACGGGGGCGTAGCACACGCTGTCGTCGCAGGTCTGGTAGCGCAGCATCGCGGGCACGACCACCGGACCTTCCGCGAGCGCTGCCAGCTTGAACTGCACGCCGATCACGAACTCGCGCTCGAACACGGCGAGGGGCTCGGCCTGCCCTTCCTGCGTGAAGTCGTGCGCGGGAGGAAACACGATCTCCTCGACCGTCACGCCGTCGGGCGGGTTCACGGTGAGGACGGTCGGGATGAGTGAGGGGTCGCGGGGCTTGTTCGACTGCGTGTGGTACCCGTCCGGAAGCCGGACGACGACCACGGCCTTGACGGTTGTGCCCGCGTGGACGCCGGGGACCTCGACCACGGGCTCAAGCTCGGCCCTGATCCCGCGAAGCTGGGCAGAGACGCCGATGGCGCTGGTGACGAGCGCGACCAGCACCGCCAGCGTTGCCAGCACCGACTGCGCCTCACGGCCGCGCCGGAACGTCATCCTTGCAGTTCGCATGGGAGCCGCATCCTAGGACGGATGCGGCGCTCCTGAGGTTCAGCCGACAGGCTTGAGCGGAATGATGCCGCCGTTGACGAAACCCTGCTCCGTCTGCACGTTGTGGCCCTTCACGGGAGGCAGGTCCTGGAACATGAAGTCCCACTTCCAGCGCTCGGAGGGGTTGGAGGCCTGGAGCCAGTGCTTCGCGGACACCGGCCGCTTGAACGACGCCGCGCCGACACCAGCGTAGGGCGTACCCGGCATCGCTGCCGCGATGGCCTTCCGCACGTCGGCATCCGAGAGGTATCCGGTCGCGACCCCGAGTGCCGAGGCCAGTTCGGTGAGAATCTGCCAGTCCGGGCGGGCATCGCCGGGCGCGGAGAGCACCTGCGAGGCGGCCTGCACGCGGCCCTGATCGTTCGTGTAGAGGGCGTCCTTCTCGAGCCACGCCGAGCCGGCGAGGACGATGTCGGCCTGCGCCACGAGCGGGCTCATCTCGACCGTCTGCACCACGAGCAGCGGCAGCGTGCCCTTCGCCCGTGCGTCAATTACCCACTGGAAGTCGCCGGTCAGCTCGGCCGGGGCCGGGTCGACCACGATGAGCGCCTTGACCTTGCCGGACTCCACGGCCGCCCTGAGCGCCGAGACATCCGCCGCGCTGCCGTTGCCGGCGCCGACGTTGAAACCGAGGTCCCGTGCGCCGTTCACATTCGGAGCGTCGGTCACCGGCACCACGAACTTCGTGTTCTTCGGCTGCCGCTTCTCGCTCGTCGACCAGAGCATGGTCACCGCGTTCGTACCGCCCAGCGCGCCTTCGGCGAGCGTCTTCAGGACGAACAGCTCTTCGACCGACGCGTGTGCCGAGGCGAGCACCTTCACCGACGACGGCTCGGCGGCGGCCAGCGGTGCCACCTTCGCCTTGAGCGCGTGAATCACATCGCCCCAACCGGTGGCGGCCAGCGTGCCCGCGGCGTTCTTCAGCATCGGCTGGCGCAGGCGGCGGTCGCCTTCGACCCAGTGGTAGCCGAAGCGGCCGATGTCGCACATCCAGTAGCCGTTCACGTCCGGGTTGTAGGCCGGCGTCACGCGCACGAGCTGCGAACCGCGCGCCCACTCGGGCTTGGCCTTGATCCACTCGTTGGTGGCGCAGCCCTTCGAGCACAGCGTGCAGACCGTGTCGCCTACCGACGGGTTGTCCCAGGGACGGCTCTTGAAGCGATAGTCGCGCGTGGTGATGGCGCCGACCGGGCAGACATCCATCAGGTTGCCCGAGATGAGCGAGTGCACGCCCTCCTCTTCGAAGGTCGCGATCTCGCTGCCGTTGCCGCGGTCGATCACGCTGATCTGCGCGTCGCCGTCGACTTCGTCCATGAAGCGCTGGCAGCGCGTGCACAGGATGCAGCGGTTGCGGTTGAGCATCAGCGTGGGACCGAAGTCCACGTCCGCCTTCACGCCCTCGCCGTCGAACACGCGCCGCGGGAAGTCCATCCGGCTGTCAGCCGGGCCGAAGCTGTAGGAGAAGTCCTGCAGCGGGCACTCGCCGCCCTTGTCGCAGACGGGGCAGTCGAGCGGGTGGTTCAGCAGCAGGAACTCGAAGACCGCCGCGCGGGCATCCACGACGTCCTTGTCGCGCGTCGAGACGACCATGCCCTCGGTGCAGGTCGTCGAGCACGACGTCTGCAGCTTCGGCATCTTCTCGACTTTCACGATGCAGACGCGACACGACCCGTCGACGCCGATCCCGGGGTGATAACAGTAGTAGGGCACCGTGATGCCGGCCTCGATGGCCGCCTGCAGCACGGTCTTCCCCTTTTCGACGGTAATCGGCTGCCCGTCGATGGTCAGCGTGACGGTTTCCATAACCCCTAGATTCTAAATCGATCCGCGGGTTTCATCGTTCTGTGGGTCGGGCGCGGCTCCGCTGACCGGGATCGTCCGGGGGCACCTGCCCGTGCGGGCGCTCCGGTTCCGCATGCCGGACAAACGCACCTCCGGCGGACCTGTCGCCTCCGGGCGGGAACCCTGTCGACACACCCCAACGCGCCAAGTCCGCGCGTCGGGGACCCCGTTTCGCCCGTAGCCTGATCGACCTACGGGTCCCACCGTCGACATCCCGCCCGGCGCCTGCGGTGCGTTTGTCATGAAGACGGCATGCTCCACAGTCGCACCCGCACGGGCAGGTGCCCCCGGACGCTCTGACAGTGGTCCGGCACCCCGGGTGTGGGTGGGCGATGCGCGTGACGAGCGCGAATCAGTCTGTACAGGAGCCGGGGGCCGTTCACAGGCGCCCAGTGAGCGCACGACACGCGCATCGCCCCACCCACCCGGTCCCCGGACCACGAACAGCCCGAGGTGGCTCGGCTACAGGCGCAGGAGGGCGTCCCGGGCGGCGACCACGGTGTCCTGGGCCTCGGCGGCCGTGGCGGCCATGGCCGTCAGATGGCCCATTTTCCGGCCGGGACGGGCGGATGCCTTGCCGTAGAGGTGCAGCTTCACACCGGGATGCCGCAGGGCGCGGGCCCAGTCCGGCTCCCCCTCCTCCCACAGGTCGCCCAGCAGGTTGGCCATGGCCGCGGGGCGCAGGAGCGTGGCGTCCCCAAGGGGGAGGCCGCAGACGGCCCTGACCTGCTGTTCGAACTGGCTGGTCACGGCGGCGTCAAACGTCAGGTGCCCGGAGTTGTGTGGCCGCGGCGCCAGCTCGTTGACCATCAACTCGTCATCCGTCGTCACGAAGAACTCGACGCAGAGCACGCCGACGTAGGCGAGCTGCTGGAGGATGCCGCGCGCGATCTCGACCGCCCGCGCCGCCATCGGCGCCGGCACCGCGGCGGGCGCCGTGGTCACATCCAGGATGTGATTCGCGTGGCGGTTCTCGAACGGGACGTACTCGACCGTCTGCCCGTCGAGCCCGCGTGCCGCGATCACCGAGATTTCGGCCTGCAGCCGGACGTAGCGCTCGACCACCACCTCCTGCCCGCCGACGGCCGCCCAGATCGCGTCCGCCTCGGCCGCGCGCGTGACCTTGTGCTGACCCTTGCCGTCGTAGCCGAAGGCCGCCGTCTTCACCACGGCGGGCAGCCCCACGGCCGCGATCGCCGCGCGCAGCTCGTCGAGTGTCGTGGCACGCGCGAAGGGCACCGTGGGAAAGCCGTGGCTCCGGAGGAACGCCTTCTCGCGGGCGCGCTGCTGCGAGACGTAGAGTGCGTCGGCCCCCGGCCGCACGGGCACGTGGCGCTCGACCGCCTGAATCGCGTCGGCCGGGACGTTCTCGAATTCCAGCGTCACCACCTGCACGCCCCGCGCGAAGCGCGCGAGCGCGTCCAGGTCGCCGTAGCTGGCGGTGACCTCAAGGTCCGAGACCTGTCCGGTCGGGGTGTCGTCGTCGGGTGAAAACGTGTGGACGCGGTAGCCCATCCGTCGGGCCGCTATCGCGAACATGCGACCGAGCTGGCCGCTGCCCAGCACGCCGATCGTCGCGCCGGGCGGGATCACCCCGCCGCTCACGGGAGCGTGTCCTGCCGGACTTTGTCGGTCTGTTCAGCGCGGAATGCCCGGAGCTGCTCGCGCAGGTCGGGCCGCGAGTTGGCCAGAATCGAGACCGCCAGCAGGCCGGCGTTGGTCGCGCCCGGCTTCCCGATCGCCAGGGTGGCGACCGGCACGCCGCCCGGCATCTGCACGATCGAGAGCAAGGAGTCCAGGCCGTTCAGCGCCGCGCTCTGCACCGGCACGCCGAGCACCGGGAGCGTGGTGTGCGCCGCCACCATGCCGGGCAGGTGCGCTGCGCCGCCCGCCCCCGCGATGATCACTTCGAGGCCCCGCGACTCGGCCGTCATCGCGAACTCCGCCATCCAGACCGGCGTGCGATGCGCCGAGACGATGTGGCGCTCGCAGGGCACGCCGAAACGCTCGAGCATGTCGACCGCGTGGCGCATCGTGTCCCAGTCGGACGAGGACCCCATGATGACGGCGACCAGCGGCGCGGGCGAGGAAGGCTGGGTCATGGAAGGGAGGATTGTACCCGCTCGGATGGCCTGGATCGCCGGTGTAGAGTGGCGGGCATGCGCACGTGGTTTCACAGGATTGCGCCGGGGCGACGGTCCGCGCTGCTGGCACTGACCCTCGGCCTCGCCGTGGCAGCCGGCCGCGCCGAGCCAACCGCTGGGCCGAACGCCCAGACGCCCGCACCGTCCACACTGACCGTCCCGCACCGGCTGTTCCGGCTGGACAACGGGCTGACCGTCATCCTGCACCGGGACACCTCGGTGCCCGTCGTCTCGGTGAACGTCTGGTATCGCGTCGGGTCCGCCAATGAGAAGCCCGGCCGCACCGGCTTCGCGCACCTCTTCGAGCACCTGATGTTCGAAGGGTCGAAGCACGTGAAGGACGGCGAGTTCGACGACCTGCTGGAGGCCGCCGGCGGCAACAACAACGGCACGACGGACAACGACCGCACGATGTATTACGACGACGTCCCCAGCAACGCGCTCGAGCTCGCGCTGTTTCTCGAGTCCGACCGCATGGGGTATCTGCTCGACACGATGTCACCCGCGCGCGTCGACGGTCAGCGGGACGTCGTGAAGAACGAGAAGCGCCAGCAGGTCGACAACCAGCCCTACGGCAAGGTGTTCGAGGCGATCGACGCGCTGCTCTATCCGCCCGGCCATCCCTACAGCTGGCAGGTGATCGGCTCCATGGAGGACCTCTCGGCGGCGAGCTACGAGGACGTCGTCGAGTTCTTCAAGCGGTACTACGCGCCGGGAAACGCCAGTCTGGTCGTGGCCGGTGACATTGATCTCGATCGCGCGCAGGCGCTGGTCACGAAGTGGTTCGCGGAGGTTCCGAAGGGCGCGGTCGTCGAGCCGCTCAGTGTGCCGCAGCCGGCGCTGACCGGCGTGACGCGCAGGACGATCACCGACAAGGTCCAGCTCCCGCGCCTCTACCTCGCGTGGCTGTCGCCGAAGGAGTTCGCGCCGGACGACGCGGCCCTCAGCATCGCCGCGCAGATTCTCTCCGGCGGCAAGGGGGCACGACTCGACCGGCGGCTGCTGCACGACACGGAGCTGGCGCAGGACGTCTACGCCTATCAGAGCGGCATGGCGCTCTCCGGGTCGTTCCAGATCGCGTCCACGGCACGGCCCGGCAAGCGCATCGCCGAGATCCAGGCGGCGATCGACGAGGAACTGGACCGGTTGCGGACGACGCCGCCCGATGCGGCCGAGGTGGAGCGGGCCGTCAACGCCATCGAGGCGCAGTTCTACCGCTCGATGGAGCGCGTGGGCAGCTATCGCGGCAAGGCGCTGCAGTTGAACCACTACTACAACGCGACGGGCGAGCCGGACTACTTCGCGAAGGACCTGGCGCGCTACAAGGCGGTGACGCCCGCGGCGGTGCAGGCGGCCATCGTGAAGTACCTGCCGAAGGATCGGCGCGTGGAGCTGGTCGTCGAGCCGGAGGGCACGCGATGAGAGCCCGCGTCGCGACCTTGCTGCTCGCCCTGGCCGCGGTGGCGGGTGCGCTGCACGCGCAGGGGCCGGACCGGACGAAGCCGCCGGTGCCGGGGCCGCCGCCGGCGCTCAAGGTGCCGGCGATCCAGAAGCGGACGCTGACCAATGGCGTGCCCGTCTGGATCATGGAGTCACACGAGGTGCCGCTCGTGCAGGTGAACCTCGTGGTGCTGGCCGGGAGCGCGGACGACCCCGCCGGGAGGTTCGGCCTGGCGAGCTTCACGTCCGCGATGCTCGACGAGGGCGCCGGGTCGCGCTCGGCGCTCGAGATCGCCGACACGATCGACGGCCTCGGCGCGACGCTCTCGGCCGCCAACGGCATCGACTCGTCCGGCGTCCGTCTCAACGTGCCCGTGGCGAAGCTCGGCGCCGCGCTGCCGATCATGGCGGACGTGGCGCTCCGGCCCGCGTTCCCGTCAGCCGACCTGGAGCGCGTGCGGCAGGAGCGGCTCACGACGCTCCTGCAAACCAGGGACGAAGCGGCCTCGCTCGCGGCACTCGCCTTCTCGCGCACCGTCTTCGGGCCGACGCACCGGTACGGTACGGGTGTGATGGGCACCGAGGCCAGTGTCAGAGGCACCACGCGAGCGGACCTCGCCGCCTTTCACAAGGCGCATTACGTGCCGGGCAAGGCGGCCCTGCTCGTCGTCGGCGACGTCACGCCCGCCTCTGTCCTGCCGCTGCTCCAGCAGCACTTCGGGGGATGGACCGGCTCGGGTGCGCGCCGGGCATCGCTCCCGGCGCCCCCGCAGGTGGCGAGGCGCCGTGTCGTGATCGTTGACAAACCCGGCGTGCCGCAGTCGCAGATCCGCATCGGGTGGGTCGGCCCGTCGCGCGCAACGCCCGACTACTTCGCCCTCGACGTGATGAACACGATGCTCGGCGGCTCGTTCTCGTCGCGGTTGAATGAGAACTTGCGCGAGGAGCACGGCTATACCTACGGCGCCTACTCGGCCTTCGACCTGCGGCGCGTCGCGGGCTACTTCTCCGCCCAGGCCGGCGTGCAGACGGACAAGACCGCCGATGCGCTCAAGGAATTCTTCAACGAGTTCGGGCGTATCACCACCTTCGAGGCGGCAGAGCTGACGCGCACGAAGAACAACCTCGCGCTCAGCTATCCGGCCGAGTTCGAAACGTCCACGCAGCTCTCACGCAAGCTCGAGGACGTGCTCGTCCACGGGCTGCCGGACGACTACTTCGACCGCTACGTGGGTCGCGTGCAGGCGGTCACGGGCGAGCAGGTGCAGAAGGCAGCGCTCAGGCACCTGGACCCCGCGCGCTTCGTGGTGGTGATCGTGGGAGACAGGAAGAAGATCGAGCCGGGCGTGGCCGCGCTGAAGCTGGCGCCAGTCGTGGAGACGATGACGGTAGACGAGCTGATGAGCCGGTAACCGTCTGCGGCGGCGTCACGGCCGCGCGGGCGTCGCCGGGCCGCCCGAGCCATAGCCGCACCGCCAACGGAATGGGCGCAGTGATAGCCTTTCGCTATGGTCTCGAGTTTCGCTCCGCACGGGGTCTCGCTGCGCCAGCTTCAGTACCTGGTCGCCGTGGCGGATCTCGGGGGGTTCGGCAAGGCCGCGGCGGCCTGCCATGTGGCACAGCCGTCCCTGTCGGCACAGGTGGCGCAGGCGGAGAGCCAGCTCGGCGTGCAGATCTTCGAGCGAGGCCAGCGCGGCGTGCGCGTGTCGGCCGGAGGCGCGGCGATTCTCGCCCAGGCGCGCGTGGTCCTGAACGCCGCCCGACACCTCGAGGACACCGCGGCGCAGCTGACGGATCCGTTCTCGGGCGCGCTGCGGCTCGGCGTGATCCCGACGGTTGGCCCGTACCTGCTGCCCGAGATCGTGCCGATGCTCCGCGCCGCGTACCCACGGCTCACGATGCAGTGGACCGAGGAGCGGACGCCGACATTGGTCCGGCTGCTGCATGACGGCCAGTTGGACGCGGCCATCCTCGCGCTGGACGGGAGCGTGGACGGGCTCGCGTACGCGCGGCTCGCCTTCGATCCGTTCGTCATCGCGGCCGCGCGCGACAACCCGGTCACCGTCAGCCGCAAGCCGGTGAAGCCACGGGACCTGGACGGCGCCGAGGTGCTGCTGCTCGAAGACGGTCACTGCCTCCGCGACCAGACGCTGAGCCTGTGCGACGCCGCAGGCGCGCGCGAGGGCGACTTCCGCGCGACGAGCCTGGCCACGCTGGTGCAGATGGTGAGCGCGGGTCACGCCGTCACGGTGCTGCCGGCCATGGCGGTGCCGGTCGAGAATCGCCGGGGTCAGCTCGCGGTGCGGGCGTTCGCGCCGAAAAGCCCCGGCCGGACACTTGTGCTCGCGTGGCGCCGGGGCTCGGCCCTCAAGACCGCACTTGAGGCGGTGTCGACGACACTGCGCAACGGCCTGACAGCAACGACCACGAAGGCCACCAGAGGTTGACCGATGCACGCACCCTTCCGGATTGAACAGGCCACCGCGGCCGATGTCCCCGTCATCTTCGAGATGATCCGCGCCCTCGCGGACTACGAACGTCTGGCCCACGCGGTCACGACGTCCGAGCCCGAGCTTCGCGAGGTGTTGTTCGGAGCCGCACCCGCGGCGGAGGTCATCATCGGCCTCGAGGGCGATACGCCGGTCGGCATCGCGATCTTCTTCCACAACTTCTCGACGTTCCTGGGCAGGCGCGGGCTCTACCTGGAGGACCTCTTCGTGAAGCCGGCGTATCGCGGACGCGGCTACGGCAAGGCGCTGCTGACGCGGCTCGCGCAGCTCGCCGTGGCGCGCGGCTGCGGCCGGCTGGAGTGGTCGGTGCTCGACTGGAACGAGCCGGCAATCGGGTTCTACAAGAGCCTCGGCGCCGTGCCGATGGACGAGTGGACCGTCTTCCGGCTCACGGGCGATGCCCTGACGGCGCTCGGCGGTCCGACGGACTAGACGCGCTCGTCCCGAGCGGACGCCTTGCGCCCGCCTACACCACCGGCTGGCGCCGTGTGGACACCACGAGACTCACCAGCGTGCCGACAACCACGACGACGACCGCCCCGACGACGTTGTGCCAGAGGAACGCGACCTTCGTGTAAGCCGCGACCCACGCCACCGAGCCCATGCCGGTGAGCAGGCCGACGAACGCGCCGTGACCGTTCGCGCGCTTCACGCCGATCGCCAGGATGAAGACGCCGAGGATTGAGCCGTAGAAGAACGACCCGAAGCGGTTGACGACTTCGATGAGCGACCCGAGCTCGGCCGCGTACACCGCCACGACGGACGCAAACAGCCCCCACGCCACCGTCGCCGCACGCGACACCATCAACAGGTGCGCGTCCGCCCCGTCCGGCTTCACGAACCGTCGGTAGAAATCGATGACGGTTGCCGTGGACAGGGACGAGAGCTCGGCGGCAATCGTCGACATCGCCGCGGCGAAGATGGCCGCAATCAGCAGCCCCACCAGTCCCACGGGCATCCGCGTCAGGATGAACGTGGGGAAGACGAAGTTGACGTCGTTGAAGGTGGCGTCGCCGGTTGACCGGCGGATCAGCGCCACCGCCTGGTCGCGGATGCCCTTCGTCTCCGCTTCACGCTGCCGGAACACCGCCTGCGCGGCCTGCTCCGCGGCGGGGCCGGCATCCCGGGCGTGCGCGAGCGTCGTGGCTGCATCGCGCCTCGCGTCAGCGGATCCCGAGTACGCCCGCTCCAGCGCCGCGTACTCCGCGGCCTGCGGTCCGGAGCGCATCTCCGCTTCGTGCGCCGCGTTGAAGATCATCGGCGGTGGCGTGAAGAGATAGAACGCAAAGAGCCCGACGCCCACCAGCAGTACAAGCGCCTGCAGCGGGATCTTCCAGTAGGCGCTCATCAGCAGCGACGACCGCGCCTCGCTGACGGACTTCGCCGTCAGATACCGCTGCACCTGGCTCTGATCCGTGCCGAAGTATGAGCAGAAGAGGAAGAACGCCGCGATGGTGCCCGACCAGAACGTGTACTGGTTCGTGAGGTCGAACCGGAAGTCGAAGGTCTGGAGACGACCCGCCGTTCCGGCGATGTGCAGTGCGTCGGTGAGTCCCACGCCGTCCGGCAGACCGAGCACGAGCACGACGGCCGCCGCAATCAGGCCGCCGACAATCAGGTACATCTGCTTCACGTCGGTCCACGTGACGGCCTGCACGCCGCCGAACATCGTGTAGACGATCGTCGGCGCGGCGGTGAGCAACACCGTGGTCGTGACGCTCACGCCGAGCACCGCCGAGAGGACGATCGCCGGCGCGGAGATCACGACGCCGAGCGAGGTGCTGCGCGAGAGCAGGAACAGGAAGCTCGTGAACGCGCGCGTCTTCAGGTCGAAGCGGGTCTCGAGATACTCGTAGGCCGTGAAGACGCGGGCCTTGTGGAAGAACGGCACAAGCGTGGCGGAGAGCACGATCATCGCGATCGGCAGCGCGTAGTAGTACTGCAGGAAGCGCATGCCGTCCGAATAGCCCTGCCCCGTCGTGCCGATCATCGTGATCGCCGAGAGCTGCGTGGCCATCACCGACAGGCCGACCGCCCACCACGGCAGGCTCCGGCCCGCGAGCAGGAACCCTTCCAG